>JAOPXF010000303.1 GCA_025965295.1 Nocardioides sp. | reverse complement strand
AGGGCGACGACGATGACCAGCACGAGGTTGCCTCCGGAAAGGTCCACGACAGCGGGAAGGATCCCCGTCATGTGTTTCCTCCTGGAAGTGATTCAGGTCTCACGAACGCGTGGAGTCTACGCACGGGTCTCGGGCCTTTGGCACGGAGGTGTGACACGGCCCACACGCCAGCCGTCGTACGACGGGTCGGGTCGGAGGCCCGGGAGGGCGTGTGGAGCGGGGCCGGGCGCCTGGGTCAGTTGGCCGCGAGCGCGGCCTCGGCCGTCTCGTGGATGACGAATACCTTGGCGAGGCCGGTGATCCGGAAGATCTTCAGGAGGCGGTCCTGGTTGCAGACCAGCTGCAGCGACCCCTCGTGGGCGCGGACCTTCTTCAGGCCGCCGACGAGCACGCCCAGACCGGTGGAGTCGAGGAACTCGACGGCCTCCATGTCGATGACGAGGTCGTACACCCCCGCCGCCACCAGCTCGGTGATCTTGTCGCGGAGCTTGGGGGCGGTGTAGACGTCGATCTCGCCCCCGACGGCAACGATGGTCTTCCCATCGGCGTCGCGCGTAGCAAGAGTCAGATCCACGTGTGTTCTCCCCTGATGGCACTTGTGTGTACGGCACCGATCGGACGCGGAGCCCAAGCCCCGAAACCCGGCCAGCAATATGAAACCACGCCCGCCGGTCGCGCGCACAAAGAAGTAAAGACTGTTGTGGACCGTTGCGCACGATGTCGGCGGCATTTGGGACACTCTGGAGCATGGATTTGGCCATCGCACGCGGACCCACACCGGTGGCCGAGCTGGTGGACCGGCTCACCTCGGTGCCGGGTCGCGAGGGCCGGCTCACCCACCTCGAGGTGCTGCCGCCCCGGGCCGCCGTGACCGCCGACTGGCCGCAGTGGGCGAGCACCGACGTGGTCGGCGCGTTCATGGCGCGTGGTCTCGACCTGCCCTGGCGCCACCAGGTGGCGGCGGCCGACGCCGCCCACCACGGCACCCACGTCGTGCTCGCCACCGGCACGGCGTCCGGCAAGTCGCTCGCCTACCAGCTGCCGGCGCTCTCGGCGATCCGTGCGGCCCGGGGGCCGCGCGGCCAGCGCGGCGCCACCGTGCTCTACCTCGCCCCGACCAAGGCCCTCGCCCAGGACCAGCTGTCGGGGCTCACCTCCCTGGGCCTGGACGTCCGGGTCACGACCCACGACGGCGACAGCGGCCGCGACCAGCGCGACTGGGCCCGCGACCACGCCGAGTACGTCCTGACCAACCCCGACATGCTGCACCGCTCGCTCCTCCCCGGCCATGCGCGCTGGGCGGCGTTCCTGGGCTCGCTGACCTACGTCGTCGTCGACGAGTGCCACCACTACCGCGGTGTCTTCGGAGCACACGTGTCCCACGTGCTGCGCCGGCTGCGGCGGATCTGCGCGTCGTACGGCGCCCACCCGACGTTCGTGCTCGCCTCGGCCACCGTCGCCGAGCCGGAGATCGCGGCCCGGCGGCTCACCGGTCTCGACGTCCTCGCGGTCACCGACGACTCCTCACCGCGCGGGCAGGTCGCCCTGGCCCTCTGGGAACCGCCGTTCACGTCGTACACCGGCGAGAATGGCGCGCCGGTCCGCCGCGCCGCGTCCTCCGAGACTGCCGACCTGCTGGCCGACCTGGTGGCCGAGGACGTCCGCACGCTCGCGTTCGTCCGGTCACGGCGCGGCGCCGAGCAGGTCGCGATGACCGCGGCGGAGCTCCTGGCCGAGGTCGACCCGTCGCTCCCGTCCCGGGTGGCGTCCTACCGGGGCGGCTACCTGCCCGAGGAGCGCCGGGCCATCGAGCAGGCCCTGCGCAGCGGGGAGCTCACCGGGCTCGCCGCCACCAACGCCCTGGAGCTCGGCATCGACATCAGCGGCCTCGACGCGGTGCTGATGGCCGGCTTCCCCGGCACCCGCGCGGCGCTGTGGCAGCAGCTCGGACGCGCCGGCCGGGGCGCCCAGGACGCGCTCGGCATCATGGTCGCGCGCGACGACCCGCTCGACACCTACCTCGTGCACCACCCCGAGGCGCTGCTCGGCCGCGCGGTCGAGGCCACCGTCTTCGACCCCACCAACCCCTACGTCCTCGGCCCGCACCTGTGCGCAGCCGCCCACGAGATCCCGCTGACCGAGGCCGACCTGGAGCTCTTCGGCCCCACGGCACCCGAGGTCCTCGACGCCCTGACCGAGGCCGGTCTCCTCCGGCGCCGGCCGCGCGGCTGGTTCTGGACCGACCGCAGGCGCGCGTCCGACCTCGCCGACATCAGATCCTCGGGCGGCTCACCCGTGCAGCTGGTGGAGGCCGGGACCGGCCGCGTGATCGGCACCGTCGACGCGGCCAGCTCCCACGGCACCGCCCACGCCGGCGCCGTCTACGTGCACCGCGGCGAGACCTGGCTGGTGCACTCGCTCGACCTCGACGAGAACGTCGCGGTCATCGAGCGGGCCGAGCCCGACTACTCCACGTCCGCGCGGGAGACGACCGAGATCACGATCGTCGGTGAGCGCGAGCACGCCGATTGGGGCGACTGCCGGCTGTCCTTCGGTGACGTCGACGTGTCGCACCAGGTCGTCTCGTTCCTGCGGCGCCGCCAGCCGGGCGGTGAGGTCCTCGGCGAGGAACCCCTCGACCTGCCGGAGCGGTCGCTGCGCACCTGCGCGGTGTGGTGGACGGTGCCCGACCACGTGCTGGCCGAGAGCGGGCTGGCCGCGGCGGACCTGCCCGGTGCCGCGCACGCGGCGGAGCACTGCTCGATCGGGCTGCTCCCACTCTTCGCCACCTGCGACCGCTGGGACATCGGCGGCGTCTCGACCGCGGTCCATCCCGACACCGGTGTGCTGACGGTCTTCGTCTACGACGGCCACCCCGGCGGCGCGGGATTCGCCGAGCGCGGCTTCCGGGCCGCTCGCGAGTGGCTGCGGGCCACCCGCGACGCGATCGTCGCCTGCACCTGCGACGAGGGCTGCCCGTCGTGCATCCAATCGCCGAAGTGCGGCAACCAGAACAACCCGCTCGACAAGGCGGGTGCCGCCGCCCTGCTCGACCTGCTGCTGGGCGACGACACCGGTGCGGCCCGCTCCGGCTAACCTGCCCCCATGGTGATTCTCGGCTTGCTCCTCGTCGCGGCCGGTGTCGTGGCGATCGTGGCGGCCGTGGCCACGGCCAGCGGCACCGTCGAGCTCCTCGGCACCGACCTGAACGCCCTGACGATCTTCTTCGTGGGCGTGGGCTCTGGGGTCGCGATCCTGTGGGGCTTCTCGATCACGAAGTTCGGGACCAAGCGCTCGCTGCAGCACCGCCGCGAGAGCAAGAAGCTCAGCGAGCTCTCCGAGAAGCTGGACCGCGCGGACCGCCGCGATGACGAGGCCGGCGGCGACCGGGACGACCGGGACGGCCGCAGCACCACCTGATCTCCCACCCGCTCACGCGGGCCCGGCCCGCGCCTCGGCGGTGAGGTCGGCCGACTGCCCCAGCCAGTGCGGTCCCTCGACGACGACCTGCACCGTGACCTCGCGACCGGCGAGGGCGCACGAGGTGACCAGTGCGTCGTTGGCCGCCGCCACGTCGGCACCCGCCGCACAGGGGTCGTCCCCGGTGGCGACGGCGGACGCGGCGGCGAGGGCGGCCAGGTCGGCTGCCGACTGCGCGGCCCGGTGCGCGCGGACCATCGCCGCCACCACGCCGAGCGCCGAGCCCACCAGCAGGAGCAACGCCACACAGGCCACGGTGAACGGGATCGCGGACCCCCGCTCGTCGTGGCGCGTCACGGCCCCCGCTCCCCGGCGGCCACCGCCTCGGCGTGCACGGTGACCGCCGGCAGGAAGCCGAAGAGGCCACCGGGACCACGCACCTCCCCGACCACCCGGGCCGTGACCCTGCCCCCGGACCCCGCCTCGGCGAGCGTGACCCTGCTCCCGGGTGGCGCCACCTGCAGCCCGCGGGCCACGGCCTCGTCGGTGCTGTCGCCCCGAGCGGCCGCCCGAGCGGTCTCGCGCGCGGCATCGACGACCCGCACCTGGGCGGCACCGACGGACAGCAGCCAGACGAGCCCGATGGTGATCGCGACGAGGAGCGGCAGGGAGAGCGCCAGCTCGGCGGTGGCCGCCCCCCGATCCTCTCGTGAGGTCATCCGATGCCCAGCAGGCCGAGGACGTGGTCGAAGAGCGTCCGGAGCAGCTGGTCGCCGAAGCCGCCGGTGAGCAGCTTGTAGAGCAGGCCGGCGAGGCCGGCGCCGGCGGCCGTGCCGACGGCGTACTCGGCTGTGGTGATGCCGTCCTCGCGGCGACTGCGGCGAACGAGCTGGGTCATGACGATCTCCTCTTCCCGGCCGCCGGGTGCGACCGTCCTGGGTCCGACCCTCGGCGACCGGCCCGACATCCGGAGGCCGGCGGCCGGGTGGCTGTGGACGGACCGGCGGCCGCCCGCACGGTGGACAGTTCGCGGCCCGACGGCTCAGAGCGCGAGGGTGGTCAGCAGGCCCGCGACCAGCGGCACGATGCCGATGAGGACGAAGGCCGGCAGCAGGCACAGTCCCAGCGGCAGGGCGGCCTTCACGCCCACCGCACGCGCGCGATCCTCGACATCACC
>JAOPXF010000244.1 GCA_025965295.1 Nocardioides sp. | reverse complement strand
ACGCCGAGGTCGACCATCGCGCGCCGGAGGTCGGCAACCCCGCCGAGCAGGGGGAGCGGGAGGTCGCGAGGGGTCACGTCCGGCGAGCAGTCGATCATGCCGACCGGCACCAGACCGTAGTCACGCTTGGCGAGGAAGGCCTCGGCCAGCCGGCGGCCCACCACGCCGGCGCCGACGATGATGACGCGGTGCGAGCTGCGACCGCTGCGTCGCAGCGAGTGGGCGACCGCGTAGGCGGCGGCGCGGAGCAGGACGAGCAGCACGAACGCGACGCCGCAGAACGCGACCATCAACACCCAGGACGGCCCTTCTCCCAGGGCGCGCGGGGGGCTGATCCCGACGAGCGTCAGGGCGGCGACGACCGTGGCCAGCAGCAGCTTGGGCAGGTCCTCGAGGACCGAGAGCACAAGGCGCGACCGGTGCAGGTCGGCGCCGCGGCAGACGACGGTGCCGGCGAACGCCGCCCCGGCCACGGACAGTGCGGTGACGTGGTGGTGCAGGACGAGCCCGGCGAGCACGATGGCGACCGGGTCGACGAGCGTGAGCAACGGCCGGATGCTCTTCAGCCACGGCAACAGGTCGATCAGGTTCTTCCGCACACGGTCCCCCCGGGTGTCGCACAGGTTGACCCCCGCGATGAGCCACCGATCGGTCGGCGGCCCCCGACATGCGCACCGGGAGGGTCGTACTGGCCCGTTCGGACTAGGCGGCACGAGGCACGCGTAGTCATTTCGGACCAGCTCTGTCTAGTCAACGCGAGCGGACGGCGAATGTCACGCCGGGGGACACCGGTGTGGGCCACGCCTCACCGGGCGTCGGTCAGGATGGGGCAGTGTCCGTGCGCGTCGAGGTTCCGCCAGGCCTGGCGGAGCGGCGCGCCCTGGGGCCGGCCTGGGGGGCCTGGCTGGACCGGCTCCCGGGCCTCGCGGCGGCGGTCCTGGACGAGTGGGAGCTGCGGGTCGACGGCCCGCCGATGCACGGCTTCTGCTCGCTCGTGCTGCCGGTGAGCTCGAGCGCCGGCCCCGGCGCCCTCAAGCTGGGCTTCGACCAGGACGAGGAGTCCGACCACGAGGCCCTCGCCCTCCAGCACTGGGGCGGCCGCGGAGCCGTCCGCCTGCTCCGGGCCGACCCGGGCCGCCGCGCGCTGCTGCTCGAGCGGCTGCACCCGCGCGACCTCGCCACCGTCGGCGAGCTCGAGGCGTGCGAGGTCGTGGCCGGGCTCTACGGCCGGGTCCGGCGCGTCGCACCCCCGCAGCTGCGCCCGGTGACGTCGTACGTCGAGCGCTGGACCGAGGCGATGAGCTCGATGCCGCGCAACGCGCCGGTCCCGCGTCGACTGGTCGAGCAGGCCACCCACCTGAGCCACGCCCTGGTCAGCGACCCGGCCAGCACCGGTGCGATCGTCCACGGCGACCTGCACCATCACAACGTCCTCGCGGCGGATCGGGAGCCGTGGCTGGTCATCGACCCGAAGGCGATGTCCGGGGACCAGCACTACGAGCCCGCGCCCATGCTGTGGAACTGCTGGGACCGGGTCGTGGCCTCCGGCGACGTCCGCGGCGCGGTCCGGCGCCGGTTCCACACCCTCGTCGACGGCGCCGGGCTCGACGAGGACCGGGCACGGGACTGGGTCGTGGTGCGGGTGGTGCTCAACGCGCACTGGGCGGTCGAGGACGCCGAGCGCGCGAACCGGGCGCTGACGGCCGAGGAGCGGGACTGGATCACCCGCTGTATTGCGATCGCGAAGGCCGTGCAGGACTGAGAGGATCGCGTCATGAACGCGTCCCTGCTCTCCGTCAACGTCGGTCGTCCCGAAACGGGGGACTGGACCGGCCGCGTCGGGCGGACGGCGATCCGCAAGCGCGGCGTCGACGATCCGGTCACCGTGCGGCGTGACGGGCTGACCGGCGACACGGTGTGCGACCGGAAGTACCACGGTGGCCCGGACAACGCGGTCTACGTCTTCGCCCGCGAGGATCTCGACCGCTGGGCGGACGTCCTCGGCGCCGAGATCCCCAACGGTCAGTTCGGCGAGAACCTCACGACCCGCGGCATCGACGTCAACGAGGCCCTGGTGGGCGAGCGCTGGCGGGTCGGCACGGCGCTGCTGGAGGTCGCCAAGGTGCGCACGCCCTGCAAGGTGTTCACGGGGTTCATGGGGCTCACCGGCTACGACGCGAGTCAGTGGGTCAAGCGCTTCACCCGCGACGGCCGTCCCGGGCCCTACCTCCGGGTCCTCGAGGAGGGCGTGGTCCAGGCCGGGGACCCGGTCGTGGTCGAGCACCGCCCCGAGCACGGGGTGACGGTGTCCATGCTGTTCCGGGCGATCACCACCGAACGCGACCTGTTGCCGCGGGTGCTTGCGGTCGAGGCGCTCTCGGACACCGTGCGCACGAAGTTCGCCACAACGAGAGGTTTGGCTACCGGTACGTAACCGAGTGATCTAGGTTACTGACCCAAAGACGTCATCTCGGGTGACTTGTCTTTCGCCGCCCCCGATGCCGCAGGAGTGTCATGGCCGTCCAGACCGACACCAGTTTCCTCGACCACCTGGCCCCGAACGTGGCCGTACAGTTCCTCGACCGGGTCGCGAAGTCCCCCGACCGCGAGGCCTACCGCTACCCCAGGGGCGACTCCTGGGAGTCGAAGACCTGGCAGGAGACCGGTGACCAGGTCGAGCGGCTCGCCGCGGGCCTGCTCTCGCTGGGCATCGAGTCCGAGCAGCGGGTCGGCATCGCCTCCAACACCCGTTACGAGTGGATCCTCGCCGACCTGGCGATCATGTGCGCGG
>JAOPXF010000235.1 GCA_025965295.1 Nocardioides sp. | reverse complement strand
GGCAGCTCACGCTGATCGTGGGGCTGGCCATGTCGACCGCCTTCCTGCTCGACGGCGGCCCGCTGCTCGTGACGCAGGCCGCGGTGCAGTCGATCGTGGTCAGCACGCTGATCCCCGACCCGGGGGCAGCCCTCACGCGGTGGACCGATGCGCTGATCGGCGGTGGGGTGGCACTGGTCGCGGCGACCGTCGTCCCGGCCGCGCCGCTGCGGCGGCCCCGCGAGCAGGCGGCGATCGTGGTGCGCAAGATCGCGGAGCTGCTCCGCGCCGCGGGGGAGGTGATGATCGACGGTGAGGTCGACCGCGCCATGGCGCTGCTGGCGGACGCGCGCAGCACCGACAGCCTGATCCGCGAGCTCCAGGCGGCGGCCGACGAGGGCATGTCGGTGGTGGCGTCCTCGCCGTTCCGGGTGCGGCACAAGGGCAACCTGCGCCGGATGATCGAGCTGGTCGACCCGCTCGACCGGGCCCTGCGCAGCACCCGGGTCCTGGTCCGGCAGACGGCCGTGGCGGCCTACCATCGGCGGCCGGTGCCGGGCTCCTACGCCCTGCTCGCGCTCGACCTGGCCGACGCCGCCGACCTCGTCGCCCAGGAGCTCTCGTCCGACCAGATGGCCACCGGCGCGCGCCCGGCGCTGCTCGCGGTGGGCGAGGCGACCGGCCGCGTCGAGCGGGCCGACGAGATGACCGCCGAGGTGCTGCTGGTGCAGATCCGCTCGGTGGTCATCGACCTGCTGCTGCTCACCGGCATGGACCAGCTCGAGACGACCAACGCGCTGCCGCCGCCCCCGCGATGAGCGCCGCGATGGCCGACACCCCTCCGGGCCAGGCGTGGGTCCTGCACGTCGACCTCGACCAGTTCATCGCGGCCGTGGAGGTGCTGCGCCGCCCGGAGCTGGCCGGGCTGCCCGTGGTGGTCGGCGGGCGCGGCGACCCGACCGAGCGCGGCGTGGTGTCGACCGCGTCGTACGAGGCCCGGGAGTTTGGCGTGGGCTCGGGGATGCCGCTGCGGCTGGCGGCGCGCAAGATCCCGGACGCGGTCTTCCTGCCGGTCGACGGGCCGGCGTACGACGCCGCGTCGGTGGAGGTCATGGACACCCTGCGCGCGCTGGAGTGGGGCGGTGTCCCGGTCGTGCTCGAGGTGCTCGGCTGGGACGAGGCGTTCCTGGCCGCCGGCCCGGGCCACGGCGAGCTGGGCGACCCGCGGGAGTTCGCGGAGCGGATCCGGGCCGAGGTGTTGACGGCGACCGGGCTGCACTGCTCGGTCGGCATCGGCGACAACAAGCTGCGGGCCAAGATCGCCACCGACTTCGGCAAGCCCCGCGGGGTCTGGCAGCTCACCGAGGAGACCTGGTTCGAGGTGATGGGGGAGCGGCCGACCGACGCGCTCTGGGGCATCGGCCGCAAGACCGCGAAGAAGCTGGCCGGGCTCGGCATCGACACCGTCCGACAGCTCGCCGACTCCGACGCCCGGGTGCTCGCCGCGGAGCTCGGGCCGACGATGGGGCCGTGGTACCACCGGCTCGGTCGGGGCGCGGACCCCAGCCCGGTCGACGCCACCCCGTGGGTGCCCCGGGCGCACGGCCGCGAGGAGACCTACCAGGAGGACCTCGACGACTGGGACCGGGTGGCGGAGGAGGTCCGGGCGCTCACCCGCCGGGTGCTCGTCGACGTCGACCGCGAGGGCCGCCCGGCAGCCCGGGTCGGCATCAAGGTGCGCTTCCGGCCGTTCATCACGGTCAGCCGCAGCCTGACGCTGCCCCAGCCGTCCCGCGACCCCGAGGTGCTCGCCGACGCCGCGGTGTCCCTGCTGGACCGGGTCGAGCGCGACCGGGCCGTGCGCCTGCTCGGCGTCCGGCTGGAGATGACCGAGCCCGAGGGCGGCTACTGAGCGGGTCGTTCGAGGCCGTCGCGCAGCTCCCGGACCACCGAGTCGACGACGGCGACCAGGTCGCCGCCGGTCTCGGCGGCGACCGCCCGCTGGCGCTGGTAGGAGGCTCCGCGGCGCGGGATGTCGGCGACCGAGCGCAGCTCGCGCTCGCACCCGAGCCGCTCGGCCACCGGCACCAGCCGCTCCAGCAGGTCGTCGAGGTCGTCGGTGACCAGCCGCTCGTTCGAGGCCGCGTCGAGGATGATGATCGCGTCCAGGCCGTAGCGGGCGGTGCGCCACTTGTTCTCCTGCACGTGCCACGGCGGCATCGTCGGGAGCGTCTCACCGGCGGCGAGCCGGGTGTCGAGGTCGACGACCAGGCAGTGCATGAGCGCGACGAGGGCGGCCAGCTCGTCGAGGTCGGACATCCCGTCGCAGACCCGGTTCTCGAGGGTGCCGAGGTGGGTCGCGGGACGCACGTCCCAGCGGATCTCGGAGAGCTCCTCGATGACGCCGGTGACCAGGGAGTCGTGGGCGAATCCCTCGAACTCGGCCCAGGTCTCGAACTGGAACGGCAGCCCGGCTGTCGGCAGCTGCTGGAACATCAGGGCCCGGTTGGAGGCGTAGCCGGTGTCGGTCCCGGCCCAGATCGGCGAGGACGCCGAGAGCGCCTGCAGATGGGGGAAGTAGTTGAGGAGCGACGAGAGCACCGGCATCACCCGCTCCTGCTCGGGCATGCCGACGTGGACGTGCACGCCCCAGATCAGCATCTGCCGGCCCCACCACTGGGTGCGGTTGATCAGCTCCTCGTAGCGGTGCCCGGCGGTCAGCTGCTGGGCGCTCCACGACGCGAACGGGTGCGTGCCGGCGCCGAACAGGTCGACCCCCAGCTCGTCGGCCACCGGCACCACGGTCTCGAGCGTGGCGCGCAGGTCCCGCACTGCCTCGTCCACGGTGCCGCAGACACCGGTCACGACCTCGACGGTGTTGCGCAGCAGCTCCTTGTGCAGCCGCCCGGGGTCGGCCAGCCGCTCGGCGGCCACGGCGAACAGGTCGGGTGCCGTGTTGGACAGGTCGCGGGTGGACTTGTCCACCAGCGCGAACTCCCACTCGACGCCCAGCGTGGGCTCTGCGGAGCCCCGGAAGTCGATGCGCACCCCCACAGCGAAGCACATGTCCGGTCCTGTCAGCATGGGCGGCATGCTGGAGGCACGCGCGTTGAACCTGACGTTGGACTTCTGCCTCCGGGTGGGCGAGGTGTTGCTGTCCTCGGGCGCGGGCGCGGCCGACGTGACGGCCACCATGCAGTCGCTGGCCTGGCACCTGGACGTCCGGTACCCGGAGATCGACGTGACGTTCACGTCCCTGCGGATGAGCTACCAGCCCGACCCGGAGGAGCCCGCGGTCATCCAGGTCCGCCAGGTCAAGCAGCGCGACATCGACTACGAGGACCTGACCCAGGTCGACCACCTGGTGCGCGAGGTAGTCGGGGGGCGGGTCGACCTGGCCGAGGCTCGCACGACGCTGGCCAGGATCGTCTCCTCGGGCCACAGCACGCCGCGCTGGGCGATCTCCCTCGGCTGGGGCACGATGTGCGCCGGCGTCGGCATCCTGCTGGGCGGTGACGCGGTCGTGGTGGCGATCGCGTTCGCGGCGGCCGTGTGCATCGACCGGCTGCAGCTGGTGATGTCGCGGCGCCGCCTGCCGTTCTTCTACCAGCAGGTCGCGGGCGGAGGGGTGGCCACGATCCTGGGTGCCGCGGCGGCGGCCTCGGGCGTGGTCGACAACCCGTCGCTGGTCATCACGGCCAACATCATCATGCTGCTCGCCGGGATCGGTTTCATGGGCGCGCTCCAGGACGCGCTGTCGGGCTTCTACGTGACCGCCGGCGCCCGGCTGACCGAGGCGCTGCTTGCCACCGCGGGCATCATCGCCGGCGTCAGCGGTGGCCTCACGCTGGCCGACGTGGCCGGCGTCGACATCGGCCGGCTCGACCTCGGCGGATCGTCCTGGAAGAGCTTCACGATGATGGCGTTGGGGGCGGCGGTCTGTGCGGGCGCCTTCGCGTTCGCGTCGTACGCACCGAAGCGGATCATCGCGCCCATCGCGCTGATCGCCGCGGTCGCGATGCTGATCTCGCAGTCGTTCGCCGTGCAGGGCTTCGGGCGGGCCTGGCCGACCGCCTTCGCCGCGTTCTTCGTCGGCCTGGTGAGCTACACCGTCGCCGGCCGGCTGCGGGTGCCGCCGCTCGTCGTCGTGGTGTCGGCGGTCGTGCCGATGCTGCCGGGCCTGTCGATCTACCGCGGCCTCGCGCTGATGGCCGAGGGCGGCCGGTCCACCTCCGACGGCCTGCTCGCGATGGTGACGGCCGCGTCGATCGCGACGGCGCTCTCGTCGGGCGTGATCCTCGGCGAGTACGTCGCGCAGCCGCTGAAGCGGGAGGCCAACCGGCTCGAGCAGCGGCTCGCCGGGCCGCGACTGGTCGGCCCGCTGCGGATCCGGCGCAACCGGCGCAGCCGACGCGAGGCCTGATCAGCCCGTCGCGAGCAGCGCGAGCCAGGCCTCCGCCACGCCGTCGTACGGCGCCCGCCCGGCCTCCATCGCCGCCCGCACCCGGTCGCAGGACTCCATCGCCAGCCGGGAGATCTCGTCGGGGTAGCCGAACGCGATCCGGTGCTCGGCGAACTCGTCCTCGTCGTCCACCCAGATGCGGCCGGCGTTGCCGTGCACGACGTCCAGGTCGAGGTCGACCGCGCGCAGCACCGCGCCGTCCCACGTCGGCGGCGTCGTCATGTCGACGTACACCCGGACCTGGCCGCCCCTCGCGTGGAACGTCGCGAGCCAGCCGCGCTCCGCATCCGGACCGGGGGCCGGGACGAGGCCGACCTGATCGACCGGCGCGACGTAGTCGGCACCCGGCCGCGCCATCGGGGTGCCGCCCGGGATGCCGAGCCAGTCGCCGTGCTCGTCCGAGCCCAGCAGCACGGCGTCGTACTCCCAGTGCGGCCGGTCGCCCCACTTGGTCATCACCACGCGGACCGGATCGCCGGGTCGGGGACTCATGCCCCCATTCCACCGTGACCCGCCCGAAACTTCGCACTGACCCGCCCGAAAGTTTCGGGCGGGTCAGCGCTTCAGACGATCGTGGCCTTCGGTGGCACGACGCGCTTGGAGGCGGCCGCGACGATGTCCTGGTAGCGGGAGCCGGTGAGCTTGGCGAGGTGGTGCAGGGCGTGGGCGTCGATGCCGACGAGCACCCGCGCCTTGTTGCCGAGGATGCCCTTGACGATGATCTCGGCGGCGCGCTCGGGGCTCATCCGGGCGAGCTTCTCGTCGAAGAGCCTGGCGGTGGCCTGCTTGTCCTCGCG
The DNA here is from genome assembly GCA_025965295.1 of Nocardioides sp. Lineage (GTDB taxonomy): Bacteria > Actinomycetota > Actinomycetes > Propionibacteriales > Nocardioidaceae > Nocardioides. The sequence goes on along the minus strand of JAOPXF010000235.1, from coordinate 5,173 downwards.
GTCCGAGACGCGGGCGTTGCGGGCGATCGCGGTCTTTATGCCGCCGGGGTGCACGACGGTGACGCCGACCGGGTGGCCCGCGACCAGCATCTCCTCGCGGAGCGCCTCGCTCATGCCGCGGACGGCGTACTTGGTCGCGTTGTACATGCTCTGCCCGGGCATCGAGACCAGCCCGAACAGCGAGGAGATGTTGACGACGTGCCCGTCGCCGGAGGCGATCAGGTGCGGCAGGAACTCCTTGGTCCCGTGCACGACGCCCCAGAAGTTCACGCCGACGATCCAGTCCATGTCGTCGTAGGCCAGGTCATCCAGGTCGCCGGCGAGGGCGACGCCGGCGTTGTTGACCACGACGTTGACGCGGCCGAAGTGCTCGGCCACCGCGGCGGCGTACGCCGTGAACGCGGCGCGGTCGGCGACGTCGAGCCGGTCGCGGCGGACCTCGCGGGCGCCGGCGGCCTTGACGAGCTCGACGGTCTCGGCGAGCCCGGCCTCGTCGACGTCGGACAGCGCGAGCAGCGCGCCCCGCCCGGCCAGGTCGACGGAGAGCGCGCGGCCGATGCCGGAGCCGGCTCCGGTGATCACGGCGACCTTGTCGTCGAGCGTCTTCATGCGGGGTCCCCGCGGAAGTGCGAGCGGAGCGAGCAGTTTCGTGGGGTGATCATGCGGGGATCCCTTCGGTGGGGGTGGCGGTGGGGGTGGTGGCCGGCGCGCTCACGTCGTACGCGGCGACGTCGAACTCCGACAGCGCCTGCCGGAACGCGACGGTGGTGCGCGGCCACAGGACGGTGTTCTTGCCGTGGGCGTCGAGGTACCAGCTCGAGCAGCCGCCGGTGTTCCACACGGTGCGGCTCATCCGGCGCTGGAGCCGGTCGTTCCACTCCCGCTGGGCGGTGGCGGTGGGCTCGACGGCGTCGTAGCGGTGCAGGCCCATGGTCCGGACGGCGTCGCGGATGTACTCGACCTGCGACTCGATGATGAAGACCATGCTCGAGTGGCCGAGCCCCGTGTTCGGGCCGACGATCATGAACAGGTTGGGGAAGCCGTGCACGGTCGTGCCCTTGTAGGCCGCCATGCCGGCGTCGCGCCAGGTGTCGGCCAGGCTGGCACCGCGGCGGCCGCGGATGTGCTCGGCGATCGGCAGCTCGGTCGTGAAGAAGCCGGTGGCCACGACCAGGACGTCGACCGGGCGCTCGACCCCGTCGGCCGTGACCACGCCGTCGGCGGTGATCCGGGCGATCGGGTCGGTGACCAGCACGACATTGTCCGAGGCGATCGCGGGGTAGTAGGCGTTGGAGATCAGGATCCGCTTGCAGCCGATCTCGAAGGTCGGCGTGAGCCGCTCGCGCAGCTCGGGGTCCTTGACGGCCTTGGCGAGGTTGGCCAGCGCGAGCTTCTTGGCCGGCAGCGCCAGCTTCGGGTCGACGGTGAAGCCCGGCACGAGCAGCTCCTTGCCCCAGTAGAGGCCGGTCCGGTAGAGCCTCTGCAGTGCCGGAACCCGCTTGAACAGCGCCCGCTCGACGCGGGTGTAGGTGCGGTCGTTGCGCGGCACGACGTACGGCGCGGTCCGCTGGTAGACGTCGACGTGCGCGGCGACCTTCTGCAGCTCGGGGACGATCTGGATCGCCGAGGCGCCGGTGCCGATCACGGCCACGCGCTTGCCGGCGAGGTCGACGCTGTGGTCCCAGCGGGCGGAGTGGAACGTGTGGCCTCGGAAGTCGTCGATGCCGGCGATGTCCGGGAGCCTCGGCTCGGAGAGGCCGCCGGCACCCACGACCAGGGTGGTGGACGTGACGGTGTGCCGTTCACCGGTGGCTGCGGAGGTGCGGACCGTCCATCGCTGGGTGGCCTCGTCCCAGTCGGCGTCCTGCATGGCGGTGTCGAAGACGAACCGGTCGAGGACGCCGGAGCGCTCGGCGACGGTGCGGATGTAGGCCTGGATCTCCGGCTGGGGGGAGTACGACGACGTCCAGTCGGGGTTGGGTGCGAACGAGAAGGAGTAGAGCTGGCTCGGGACGTCGCAGGCGGCGCCCGGGTAGGTGTTGTCGCGCCAGGTGCCACCGACGTCCGAGCCCTTCTCGACGACCAGGAAGTCGGTCTCGCCGTCCTCCTGCAGCTTGATGGCGGCGCAGAGGCCGGCGAAGCCGGCGCCCACGATGAGGTGCTTGACGGTGCTCGGCAACGCGCGGTCGGTGCTCATGGGCCGACGGTATTGGCGTTATTGAACAAGTGTCAATAGAATGGGCTCCGTGACCGCCACCACACGCACCCGGCTGACGCCCGAGGAACGGCGCTCCCAGCTGCTCGACCTCGGCGTCCGGCTGCTCGCGACCCGGTCCCTGGACGAGCTCTCGATCGACCTGCTGGCCGAGGAGGCCGGCATCTCGCGGGGCCTGCTCTACCACTACTTCGGCAGCAAGCAGGCCTTCCACGAGGCCGTCGTACGCCGGGCCGCCGACGACCTGATCGCCCAGACCGCGCCGCCCGCCGACGGCGAGCCGCTGGAGCGGCTGCTCACCTCCGTGACGGCGTACGTCGACTACGTCGTCACCAACTACGAGGGCTACCTCTCCCTGGTGAAGGGGGCGGCGGGCGGCAACGAGACCCTGCGCGAGATCTACGAGGAGGCCCGCTCGGCGCTGACCGACCGGATCTTCCGGGAGGACGCCCAGGGCGAGATCATCCCGGACACCCCGGTCTCGCGGCTGATCGTGCGCGGCTGGGCGGCGATGACCGAGGAGCTCGTGCTCGCCTGGGTCGTCGACCCGACCGGCGTGACCCGCGAGGAGCTGCTCGCGGTGATGGCGGCCTCGCTGCCGGCCCTGGTCGCCGTGGTGCCCGGGGACCCCCGGGGTGGGGCCTGACGGCCCTGTCGGACCCGCGCCAGGACACCCACGATGGGCCCATGGACGCACTGGTCGAGCTGACGACCGCCGAGTGCCGGGAGCTGCTGGAGACCGACACGGTCGGCCGGATCGCCTTCGTGACCCCGTCCGGGCCGCGGATCGTGCCGGTGAACTACGCCCTCGTGGGAGACGCGATCGAGGCGCGCACCACGATCTACAGCGAGCTGGCCCGCTTCGCCCCCGGTCAGCCGGTCGCCTTCGAGATCGACCACCTCGACAGCGAGCATCGGCGCGGCTGGAGCGTCGTGGTCCACGGCACCTGCGAGGAGCTCGAGGAGCCGAACGCCCCCGAGCGGGAGGCCGAGCGGGTGCGCGAGCCGGAGCCGTGGGCAGGTGGGGAGCGTCCGGTCTGGCTCCGGCTGCGGTGGGACGAGCTGACCGGCCGCCGGGTCGGGGGCAGCCATTGGCCGCACCCGGTGGTGAGCGGGCGGGGCCGCGGCTACTGACCCGGCTACTGACAACGGCTCACTGCACGGCCGTCGACAGGTCGTAGACCGTCACGCCGTCGACGGTCTCGGCGGTGAAGTTGCCGCTCACCCAGGTGCTGATCTCCGAGGTGGTGCCATTTGCCGTCGTCGCGCCGGGTCCACCGGCGGCGCCGGGTCCCTCGCCCGGTCCGCCGCCCGGTCCGCCACCGAGTCCGCCGCCACCCGCGATGAAGTAGTGGATCTGGCCGTTGGCGACGTACTGCTGGAACTGAGCCAGCGTCGGGCTCGGGTCGCTGCCGTTGAAGCCGCCGATCGCCATCACCGGCTCCTCGGTCGCGAGCTGGTAGCCGGAGGCGGAGTTGGACCCGACGGCCGCGGCCACCCAGGTGAAGGCGCTGGCGTCGGACTTCAGCAGCGCGGTGAGGGCCGCGCTGGAGGTGCTGCCCTCCAGCAGGCCGCCGGTGGAGGGCCCGGGGGTCCCTCCGCCGAAGCCCTGGCTCGAGCTCGGCCCGGCTGAGGGGATCGAGCCGGTGTGGGCGGTGGCGGCGGTGGAGAGGGAGTACGCCGTGGGGCCGGCGAGGGCGGCGACGAGCGCGGTGGCCGCAACGACCCGGCCGAGCCGACGGGGAAGGTGGCCGACGCCGGCCAGCAGCAGCGCGGCCACCGCGCCGAGCACCGCGACGACGTACTTCAGCCAGGGCAGCCAGTCGGCCTCGCGGTCCAGCAGCGAGAAGGCGAAGGCGGTCGTGAACGCCGTCGTGAACGACAGCACACCGGCCGCGACCAGCGAGTCGCGGTGCCGCCACAGCGTGTGCGCGCCGATCGCGACCAGCGCGGCGATCGCCGGGGCCAGTGCGACCGTGTAGTAGGCGTGGAAGATGCCGGCCATGAAGCTGAAGGTCAGCCCGGTGACGACGAGCCAGCCGAGCCAGACCGTCAGGCCGGCCCGGAGGTCACGGGAGCCGAGCGACCCGCGGGCGAACCAGAGCGCGGCGACGCCCAGGATCAGTGCGGCCGGGAGCAGCCAGGCGACCTGGCCGCCGATCTCGCCGTCGAACATCCGCAGGATCCCGGTCTCTCCCCAGGCGCTGCCGCCCGTCCCGCCACCGACGGACCCGGTCTCGTCGCCGGTGAGCCGCCCGAAGCCGTTGTAGCCGAGCGTGAGCTCGAGGATCGAGTTGCCCTGCGAGCCGCCGATGTAGGGCCGCGAGGCGGCGGGCCACAGCTCGACGATCGCGATCCACCAGCCGCCGGCCAGCACCATCGAGCCGAACGCGGCGAGCAGGTGCCAGATCCGGCGCCGGAGCGGCACGGCCGCGAACAGCACATAGACCAGCGCGAGGGCCGGCAGCACCAGGAACGCCTACAGCATCTTGGTGAGGAACGCCAGCCCGACCAGCGCGCCGCCGAGGGCCAGCCAGCGCAGCGCGCGTGGGCTGCCCAGCGCGCGGAGCGTCGCGTACACCGAGCCGACGAGGAGCAGCACCAGCATCGCGTCGGGGTTGTTGAACCGGAACATCAGCACCGCGACCGGGGTCAGTGCGAGGACGGCGCCGGCGAGCAGGCCGGCCCCGGCGGAGCCCGTCGTACGGCGGACCGTGGCGTGCAGCAGGGCGACCGCCCCGACGCCCTCGAGGGCCTGCGGGACCAGGATGCTCCACGACGAGAGCCCGAAGACCTTCACCGAGAGCGCCATCGGCCACAGCGAGAGCGGGGTCTTGTCGCCCGTGATCGAGCCGGCCGCGTCGGAGGAGCCGAAGAAGAAGGCCTTCCAGGACTCCGAGCCGGCCTGGGCGGCCGCGGAGTAGAACGAGTTGCCCCAGCCGGAGGCGCCCAGGCCCC
>JAOPXF010000292.1 GCA_025965295.1 Nocardioides sp. | reverse complement strand
TCGCCCCGCACCCGTTCGACGAACTCGATCGGGACCTCGCGCACGGTCAGGCCGGCGGTCAGGGTGCGGGCCACCATGTCGGTCTGGAACACATAGCCCGTGGAGCGCACCGAGGCGAGGTCGATCTTCTCCAGGGTGGCCCGGCGGAAGAGCCGGAACCCAGCGGTGGCGTCGCGCACGGAGATCCCGAGCAGGAGGCGGACGTAGAGGTTGCCGCCCCGCGAGAGCAGCTCGCGGCTGAGCGGCCAGTTGACGACCGAGCCCCCCGGCACCCACCGGGACCCGATCACGAGGTCGGCCTCGACCAGGGCGGCGAGCAGCAGGTGGAGCTGCTCGGGCTGGTGGGAGCCGTCGGCGTCCATCTCGCCGATCACGTCGTAGCCCTCGGCGAGGGCATGGGCGAAACCGTGGAGGTACGCCGCGCCCAGCCCGCCCTTGGCGGTCCGGTGCAGCACGCTGACCTGGGGGTCGGCCGCGGCGAGCTCGTCGGCGATCCGGCCGGTGCCGTCCGGGGAGTCGTCGTCGACGACGAGCACGTCGACTCCCGGCTGGGCACGGCGCAGTCGCGCCACGATCCACTCCAGGTTGAGCGCCTCGTCGTAGGTCGGGACGACCACGACGACGCGTCCGAGACCGTCGATGCTCACACCTGCCGCCTTCGGTCGTCCGGGGTGGCGGGGACCGGCTCGCCGGGTGCGCGATCGGTCACCTGCCGGTGCTTCCGGAAACGATACGGGACCACGGCCAGCCCGAGCAGGGCCAGCACGGCGCAGGCCCGGCCGAACCAGGGGCCGAGCCACACCGCCGGCGTGATGCCTGAGTCCAGCCCGATCCGCTGGACCAGCACGTCCTTGGTCCGGATGTCCGCCCGGTCCAGCACGCTGCCGTCGGGGGCGATCACGCCGGACACGCCGTTGGTCGCGGCGACGACGACGTAGCGCCCGGTCTCGATCGCGCGGATCCGGCTGATCGCGAACTGCTGGTCGATCTGCGAGGTGTGGATGAACGTCGCGTTGCTCGTCTGGACGGTGAGCATCTGGGCGCCGTTGCGGAGCTGGGCGTAGAGCCCGTCGTCGTAGGCGACGTCGAAGCAGATGGCGTCCCCGACCGCGACCCCTGCGATGCTCAGCGGCTCGGTGCGGGTACCGCTCAGCATGTCGCGCGAGATCAGCGCCAGCCGGCCGAGGTTGCCGCTGAAGAACCTCCGGAACGGGATGTACTCGCCGTAGGGCACGGGGTGCCACTTGGTGTAGCGGTCGCCCGCACCCGTCTGCGGGTCCCACACGATGCCCTGGTTGAGCACGTGCTCCGGACCGGCGTCGACGATGGCGCCGACGAGGATCGGGACGCCGATGGCGGCGGAGGCCTCGAGGATGCCGTCGTGGGTTCGGGCGTCGGCGAACGGGTCGACGGCCGTGGAGTTCTCCGGCCAGATCACGAAGTCGGGGCGGGGCACCCGGCCCGCCGCCACGTCGGCGGCGAGGTCGATCGTGGCCTGGACGTGGTTCTCGGTCACCTGGCGGTAGTCGTAGAGGATGTCGTCGCCGTTGCCGGGCACGTCGCCCTGGACCGCGGCGATCGTGGTGTGCCCCTCCGGGGCGGGGTCCCACGGCGCCAGGGCCGGGACCAGGGAGACCGCGACGAGGGTGAGCAGGCAGGCGCCGGCGATGAGCCGCTCACGGCCGCGGGCGATGACCAGCCAGGCCAGCAGGCAGCCGCTGAGGGCGAGCAGGAAGCTCACGCCGGTCGACCCGACGTACGGCAGGGCCGGCGCCACCGGCGTGTCCACGGTGGCGAAGGCCAGCCGGCCCCAGGGCATGCCGCTGAAGGGCCAGGTGCTGCGGACCGCCTCCATCGCCACCCAGGCCGCCGCCACCCACAGGGGCCAGGCCCGGCGCCGCCCGAGGACGGCGACCACCGGCCCCAGGAGGCCGTAGAAGAGCGCCTCGACGCTCGCCAGGCCCACCCAGGCGTCGGTGCCCACCGCCCGCATCCAGTAGATGTGCAGGAAGTAGAAGGCGACGCCGAAGACGAGGGCCGGGGCCACGGCGCGGGACGGGCGCAGGCCGCGCGTGGAGAGGACGAAGCCGGCGAGCGCGAAGGGGATGACGTACGCCGCGGCGACCGGCTCGAAGGCCAGCGCGAGGGCGAGCCCCGACGCGAGGGCGAGGAGCGTCCGGAGCAGCACGGGGCAACCGTAGCGAAGGGAGCCGCACCGTCGTGCAGAGCTCCGGAAGGGACCCGCACCCTTCGGACCAACCCGAGAGCGACCGGCTGCCGAGGTCGAGCTGTTGTCTAGGGGAGACGGGACCCTTCCGTATCCGCTCTCGTGGAGCGGGCCGACCTCCGCGAACCAGGTCGGACGGGTGATTGGCACCCCACCCTCCGACACGGCCACTCGGACGTCGGTCCGCCTGCCACGATCTGCACGAGCGAACCGGCACACATTGGATCGTGAACAGCCCCGCTGTCAACCGTCCGTTGACCTGCGCAAACGGGAAAGACCGCAGGTCAGGGCTGGTCCGTGCCGACGAATTCGTTCCGTAAAATCTCGATGGTCCACGGCGTGTCGCGCGCGACTCGCCCACGACCTCGTGAGATCAGGCCGGCACGACCACGGTGCCGGTCGCGGTCGTCGCCACGATCGGCTCGTCGAGCATCGCCGCGGCGCCGGGCGTGGCCTCGGTCGCGGCCCCGCGGCCGACCACCAGTGCGGCGAACTCCATCACCCGTGACCGGGTGCCCACCCGGGTGATCTCGCAGCTGATCTCGAGCACGTCACCGGCTCGCACCGGGGCGCGGAACTGCACGTCGGAGTACGACGCGAACAGCCCCTCGTCACCGTCGGTGCGGATGCACATCTCCGTCGCCACGTCGCCGAACAGGCCCAGGCTGTAGGCGCCGTCGACGAGGTTGCCGGCATAGTGGGCGTGGGAGTAGGGGACGTAGCGACGGTGCACCACACGGGTGCCGATCTCGGCGGTCATGACGCCTTCCTCTCGGTGATCCGGTGCACGAGGTACGACGCGACCTCGCCCGGCGTGGTGCCGCGGCTGAAGACCCGGTCGACGCCGAGCTCGTCGGCCATCGCCTCGTCGAAGCGGGGCCCGCCCACGACGAGCAGGGGGCGCCGGTCGGACGGGTAGGACTCGCGGAACGCCGCGGACATCTCGCGGGTGTTGAGCAGGTGCGCGTCGCGCTGGGTCACGACCTGGGAGACCAGGACCGCGTCGGCCTTCTCGGCCCGTGCGCGGTCGACCAGCTGCGGCACCGACACCTGGGCACCGAGGTTCACGACCTTGACCTCGCGGTAGTACTCGAGCCCCTTCTCCCCCGCGAAACCCTTGATGTTGAGGATCGCGTCGATGCCGACCGTGTGGGCGTCGGTGCCGATGCAGGCCCCGACGACCACCAGGCGGCGGCGCAGCGACCGCTTGATGGCGGCGTTCGCCTCCTTGGGCGTCAGCAGCGGGTAGTCCCGCTCCACCACGACTACCTTGCTGGTGTCGACCAGGTGGTTGACCCGCCCGTAGACGACGAAGAACGTGAAGTCCGGTCCCATGGGTCGGGCGTGCACGACCAGGGCCGGGTCCATGCCCATCTTGTTGGCCAGCTGCGCGGCAGCCCCCTCGGCGACCTTGGCCTGGGTCTCCCCGATCGAGGAGAGGGGCAGCGTGAAGCTGAGCTGCACCATGCCGTCGCCCGTGGTGTCGCCGTACGGCCTGATGATGTGGTCGGTCATCGCGCTGCACCCTTCTGGAGAGGCTCCTCCAGGAGCTCGGACGCGGGGTTGTAGTAGGCGCTGGACTTGCGCGCCACCCCGTCGAGCCCGCGCCCGGCGTCGGCCGGGCGCTTCATCAGCCCGAAGGTGCCGTCGGCGATGGCGTCCAGCAGACCGTTGTCGTGGTCGAGGATGCGGTTCATCAGCTCGATCGACTCCCCCAGGACCTGCCGGCCCCGGTTCGCGATGAAGCCGTCCGGGGCGGGGTGGAAGTCCTCGTGCAGCTTGCCGGCGGCGTCGAGGACGTAGCGGACGTTCTGCAGGGCCAGGTCGCGGTCGGAGAGCCACGGCGTGACCACGGCCTCGGTCATCATGCCGACCAGCAGGATGCCCTGCCCGGTCAGCGCCCCGACGAGGTTGAAGAAGCCGTCGAGGAGGTAGCCGCGGAAGACGTCCCCGGTCATGTGCCGGGTGGGCGGCATCCACTTGAGCGGCGCGTCCGGGAACAACTCGCGGGCCAACAGCGCGTGGGCGAGCTCCAGGCGGAACGAGTCGGGCACCTCGGGGTCGATCTCGAAGGCGTGGCCCAGGCCGAGCTGCCAGTCCTCGAGACCGGCCTCCTTGGCGAAGTACTCGTTGAGCAGCTGGCTGGTCGTGACCGTGTGCGCGGCGTCGACGGCATCGGCGGTGGTGAGGTAGTTGTCCTCCCCGGTGTTGATGATGATCCCCGCCCGGGCGTGGACCTGGCGGCTGAAGCGCTGGTCGACGAAGGTGCGGATCGGGTTGATGTCGCGGAAGAGGATGCCGTACATCGAGTCGTTGAGCATCATGTCGAGGCGCTGCATCCCCGCCAGGGCGGCGATCTCAGGCATGCAGAGGCCGGAGGCGTAGTTGGTCAGCCGGACGTAGCGGCCGAGCTCCTTGCTGGACTCGTCGAGCGCGGCTCGCATCAGCCGGAAGTTCTCCTGCGTGGCGTAGGTGCCCGCGAAGCCCTCCCGGGTCGGCCCCTCGGGGACGTAGTCCAACAGGCTCTGGCCGGTCGACCTGATCACCGCGATGATGTCGGCGCCCTCGCGGGCGGCCTGCTGGGCCTGCGGGATGTCCTCCATGATGTCGCCGGTCGCGACGATGAGGTAGATCCACGGCGTCCGCGGGGCGTCGCCGTGCTTCCTCACCAGCCGCTCG
>JAOPXF010000103.1 GCA_025965295.1 Nocardioides sp. | reverse complement strand
CCGCCGATGATGGTGATCGTCACCGTGCTCCGGCCGGTGATCGCTGCGATGAACATGATCGCCAACGCCGTGCTGCGGATGCTCCGGATCGAGCCCAAGGACGAGGTCCACTCGAGCTTCACGCGCGAGGAGGTCGCCGCACTCGTGGAGGAGTCCCGCGGCGAGGGCCTGCTCGAGGCCGACGAGTACGACCGCCTCGCCGGCGCCCTCGGTTTCACCGAGAAGACCGTCGCGTCGGTGCTGATGCCCACGGCGACCCTCACGACGGTCCGGCGAGGCTCCAGCGCCGCGGACGTCGAGGCGCTCTGCGCGGCGACCGGCTACAGCAGGTTCCCGGTGGAGACCGAGGCCGCCGAGCTGCTCGGCTACCTGCACATCAAGGACGTCCTGGAGCCGGACGAGACGCGCCGCGAGTCCCCGATCGACGACAAGTGGATCCGGCCGTTCGCGCCGGTCACGGCCGAGGACTCGCTGCACGACACGCTGGAGACGCTGCAGCGTCGCGGCGCACACATGGCCCGCGTCGTCGACGCCGGGGGCACCACGCTGGGCCTCGCCACGCTGGAGGACGTCATCGAGGAGCTGGTGGGCGAGATCCGCGACGCGGCCCACCTCGACGAGCCGGTCTGACGCCGCGTGGGTGTGCCATGAAGCGGTCGGCACGGCGGATAGGGTGTGCTCGGCAGAGCCCCCACTTCGAATTGCAGGCAACCCGTGGCGGATGATTCGGCGCGCAACCGCGTGTGGACTCTGCCCAACCTCCTCAGCATGGTCCGCCTGGCCGGCGTGCCCGTCTTCCTGTGGCTGGTGCTGGGGCCGGAGGCAGACGGCTGGGCGCTGGCGCTGCTGATGGTCTCGGGGTTCACCGACTTCCTCGACGGCTACCTCGCGCGCCGCCTCAACCAGACCTCGATCGTCGGCCAGATCCTCGACCCCGTCGCCGACCGTCTCTACATCCTGGCGGTCGTCGTCGGGCTGGCGCTGCGCGAGGTGATCCCGTGGTGGATGGCGGTCTCGCTGCCGCTGCGCGACCTCCTCATGTGGGGCCTGGTGCCGCTGCTGAGGACCCGCGGCTACAGCGCGCTGCCGGTGCACTTCCTGGGCAAGGCCGCGACCTTCAACCTGCTCTACGCCTTCCCGCTGCTGCTGCTCGGTGACGGCGAGGGCACCGTCGCCACGCTCGCCCGGGTCTTCGGCTGGGCCTTCGCGTTCTGGGGAATCGGCCTCTACTGGTGGGCCGGCCTGCTCTACGCCTGGCAGGTGCGCACGCTGCTGGCGACGACGGAGCCGCGATCGGCGGCGAGCCGCGATGGCTGACGACGGGCGCCCGGTTCCGCAGCTCCCCGACCGCGTCACGCTGCCGCTGTTGACGCTCATCACTCAGCAGTCCCTCGACGAGGACTACCTGCACGTCGCCGAGCGGCGCGCCGCTGGCCCGCCGTCGGGGAGCACGAAGCGTCCCTCGCACCGGACCGCCGCGGTGGTGATCGCGGTGTTCGGGATCCTGGTGACGACCGCCGCGGTCCAGACCTCGCGCAACGCCGGTGTCGAGGACGCCAGCCGCACCACCCTGATCTCGCAGATCATGGCCCGGCGCACGACCGTGTCCAACATGCAGGACCGGATCGTCCGCCAGCGCGAGCGCAACCTCGCGCTGGACGCCCAGCTCAGCCAGCTCACCCGCACCGAGCAGGCCTCCGCTGCCCGGCTGCGCCGGCTCGAGGTCCGCACCGGCTACGTCGCGGTGACCGGACCGGGAGTCCGCATCGTGGTCGACGACGCCCCCGAGGGCGACGCCACGCAGGCGGTCCGCGACGAGGACCTGGCGATGCTCGTCGACGGACTCTGGAACGCCGGCGCGGAGGCGATCTCGATCAACGGCCAGCGGCTCACGGTGCTCAGCGCGATCAGGAACGTGAACGTCGCCATCCACGTCAACAGCCGGCCCGTGAACCCGCCGTACGTCGTCCAGGCCATCGGGGACCCCCGCACCCTGCAGGCCAAGCTCTTCGAGACGACCCACGGTCTGCGCTTCGCCGACCTGGCCCGTCGCCTCGGCTTCGTGTTCGAGATAGAGAATGAGGACTCGCTCTCGTTGCCCGCTGCCCGGACGCGCCAACTGCGCTACGTGGTCGTGGGCACCGCGGAGGACAACAACGACAAGCACCTCGACGAGGAGAGCACACCGTGATCGCCGCACTCGGACTGCTGGCCGGGATCGTGCTGGGGCTGATCTTCCAGCCCGACGTCCCACCCGGCCTGGAGCCCTACCTGCCCATCGCCGTCGTCGCCGCACTTGATGCCGTCTTCGGTGGGCTCCGTGCCTACCTGGACGGGATCTTCGACGACAAGGTCTTCGTCGTGTCGTTCTTCAGCAACGTGGTCATCGCGGCCGCGATCGTCTACATGGGGGACAAGCTCGGGGTCGGCGGCCAGCTGTCCACCGGCGTGATCGTGGTCCTGGGCATCCGCATCTTCTCCAACGTCGCCGCGATCCGGAGGCACCTCTTCCATGCCTGACCAGCAGGGCACCACCGGACGCCAGCGGCTCCGCGCCGCGATGTCCCGGCCGTCGCGCGGCCAGGCGGTCGTCGGCGTCCTCCTCGCCGTCGTGGGCTTCGCCGCCGTCACCCAGGTGCGCTCGACCGAGGTCGACGACACGTACGCCGGCTACCGCGAGCAGGACCTGATCGACGTCATCAACGGCCTGGCCGGCACCACGCAGCGCGCCCAGGCCGAGATCGCCCGGCTCGAGGCCACCCGTCGCGACCTGCAGTCGAGCACCGATGCCCGGCAGGCCGCCCTCGCCCAGGAGAAGTCCCGCTCCGACACGCTGGGCATCCTGGCCGGCCTGGTGCCGGTGACCGGTCCGGGGATCCGGATCACGATCAAGGAGGTCGACGCACCCGTCGACATCGACTCGATGCTCGACACCATCCAGGAGCTGCGCGCCGCCGGGGCCGAGTCGATGCAGATCAACGGCAAGGTCCGGATCATCGCCCAGAGCGCGTTCGAGCAGGGTCCCGGCGGTGTCGGGATCGTGGTCGACGGCACGCTGCTGTCGGCGCCGTACGTCATCGACGTCATCGGCGAGCCGCACACGCTCACCGGTGGCATGACCTTCCTCCAGGGGCCGAAGTCCCAGTTCGAGCAGGACGGCCAGACCGTGGAGATCACCGAGCTGTCCTCGCTCGACATCGAGAGCGTCCGGGAGCCCGTGCAACCTCAGTACGCCCAACCGGATCCGGGGCAGTAGCCTGCCCACGTCAGGTGCCACCGCACTCGTTCGCCGACAGGAGACCCCTTGTACCCCGACGACCTGAAGTACACCACCGAGCACGAGTGGCTGCGCACGCCCGGTGACCACGAGGGCTCCGTCCGGATCGGGATCACCCACTACGCGCAGGACGC
>JAOPXF010000090.1 GCA_025965295.1 Nocardioides sp. | reverse complement strand
TCCACGCCTCCCGGGTTGGGCTCGCCGGGCTCGATCTTCGGGTCGGGCCTGGGGCCAAGGTCCTCGTGCGTCATCTGCTGCTCCTCGGTCGGTGTCGGTCAGGCGGGGGTGAAGCCGAACGTCGTGTACGGCGCCGGGGCGCCGCCGCGCAGCGCCTCGAGCACGGACAGCTCGTGCGGCACGACGGGGTCGGGCAGGTCGTCGAGGCGGCACCACCGCAGGTCGGCGCACTTCTCCGGCTCCACGATGCGTGGCTCGCCGGACCAGGCCCGGGCGGTGAAGAAGAAGTCGATCCGCTCGTCGATCGGCTCCCCACCACGGGTGCGCTGCATGGAGGTGACGAACTCCAGGTCGAGGTCGGACACGTCGATCTCCTCGAGCGCCTCGCGGTGCGCCGCGTCGTACGCCGTCTCGCCGCGCTCGACGTGCCCGGCGGCCGCCGCGGCCCAGTGGTCGTCCATGTAGCCGGTGTCCTTGCGCAGCTGCAGCAGCACCTCGGTGCCGGCCGCACCCTCGCCCGCGACGTCGCGCAGCAGGAAGACGTACGACGCGGGCACGACGACGAACCGCTCCCGCATCAGGAGGACGGCTGGTCGAGCGAGGTCTCGGCGTTCTCCTCCTGGAGGTCGCGGTCCCCGTCGGTCTGATCGTCACGGTCGTGCGCGGGGGACGGGACGTCGCCCTCACCCTCGGGCCGGGTCACCCGCTGGGCCGAGGGACCGGGGTCCTTGCCGGGCTCGCCCGGGGTCTCCGACCCCGCGGGGGCGTCGGTGCGCTGGGGTCCACCCGGTGGTGTGGGTGCGTCGAGGTCTCGCTCCGAAGTCATGCTTGCCACACTAACGACATGCCAGGACCGCCGGACGACGTGCCCATCGTGGCCGTGGTGGGTGCGACGGCGTCCGGCAAGACCGGTCTCTCGCTCGACCTCGCCGAGCGGCTGGGCGGCGAGATCGTCAACACCGACGCCATGCAGGTCTACCGCGGCATGGACATCGGCACCGCCAAGCTGGCCGAGCCGGAGTGGCGCGGGATCCCTCACCACCTGCTGGACACCCTCACCGTCCGCGACACCGCCACGGTCGCCCAGTTCCAGGGCTGGGCCCGGGCGACCTGCGCCGAGCTGCGCGGACGCGGCGCCACCCCCGTCCTGGTCGGCGGGTCCGCGCTCTACACCCGCGCGATCCTGGACCGTTTCGAGTTCCCCGGCACCGACGAGGACGTACGCCGCGAGCTCGAGGCCGAGCTCGACCGGATCGGGTCGCTGCGGCTGCACCGGAGGCTGGCCGAGCAGGACCCCGACGCCGCGGCGCGGATCATCCCCGAGAACGGCCGGCGCGTGGTCCGCGCGCTCGAGGTCATCGCGGTCACCGGCCGGCCCTACTCGGCATCGCTGCCCGTCCTCGAGTACGTCGATCCCCGCACGGTCCAGATCGGTGTCGACATCGACCGGCCGACCCTGGACGCCCGGATCGAGCGGCGGGTGGTCCACATGTTCGAGCTCGGCTTCGTCGACGAGGTGGCCCGGCTGCTCGACGAGGGCCTGGCCGAGGGCGTGACCGCCCCTCGCGCGATCGGCTACCGCGAGGTGGCGGCGTACCTCGCCGGCGAGCTGAGCCTCGACGAGGCGCGCCTGCGGACCACGGCGGCCACCCGGCGCTTCGCCCGCCGCCAGGACGGGTGGTTCCGCAAGGACCCGCGCATCGTGTGGGTGGACCACGACGACCCGGACCGGGTGGAGAAGGCCCTGAACGCAGTGGAGGCGATCCGATGACCCGCACGACGTTCTACACCGCCACGACGCTCGACGGCTTTCTCGCCGACGAGCACGACTCGCTCGACTGGCTCTTCGTCCAGGACATCGACGAGGCCGGGCCGATGAACTACGGGGAGTTCATCGCGGGCATCGGCGCGATGGTGATGGGCCGGACCACCTACGAGTGGGTCCTCGCCCACAACGAGCGGACCGGCGACCCCTGGGCCTACGACATCCCCTGCTGGGTCTTCACCCACCACGAGCTCCCGCCCGTCGAGGGCGCGGACATCCGCTTCGCCTCCGGCGACGTGGTGGCCGTGCACGCCGCCCTCGTGGAGGCGGCCGGCGACCGCGACGTGTGGGTGGTGGGCGGCGGCGACCTCGCGGCCCAGTTCGCCGAGGCCGGGCTGCTCGACGAGATCATGGCCCAGATCGCGCCGGTGACGCTCGGCGCGGGCCGGCCGGTCTTCCCGCGGCCCTTCGACCTGCGGCTCACCGAGCTGGCCCGGAACGGCGCCTTCGCCTGCGCGCGGTACGACGTCGTCGGGCCTCGCTGACGGCACTCTCACCCGCACGGGTCCTCGACACCCGCGCCGTCCCGGGAGAGGGTGAACGGGACAGTCGACGTCTCGGGAGGAACGCATGCGCCGCTCCAGCCCGGCCACCGCCCTCGTGGCCCTGGCCCTGACCGCCTCGACCTTGGCCGCCTCGACCTTGGCCGCCTCGACCGTGGCCGGCCCGTCGTCCGCCAGCGCCCCGTCGTCCGCCCGCGCGACGCCACCGCCCAAGACGCCCACCCAGGTGGGCCGCGGCGGCGCGGTCACCTCGGTCGACGCGGACGCCTCCCGGATCGGCCTGCGGGTGCTCCGCAAGGGTGGCAACGCCGTCGACGCGGCGATCGCCACCGCGGCCGCGCTCGGCGTCACCGAGCCCTACAGCACCGGGATCGGCGGCGGCGGCTACTTCGTGCACTACAGCGCCAGGACCGGGAAGGTGCAGACGATCGACGGGCGCGAGACCGCCCCGCAGGCGATGCCGCGCGACGCGTTCATCAACCCGAGGACCGGCGACCCCTACCGGTTCACCCCCGAGCTCGTCACCAGTGGCGTCTCGGTCGGCGTCCCCGGCACCCTCGCCACCTGGCAGCGCGCCCTGCATCGCTGGGGCACCCGCTCGCTCGACCAGTCGCTCGCGCCCGCCGCCCGGCTGGCCCGCCGCGGCTTCGTGGTCGACCAGACCTTCCGCGACCAGACCGTGGACAACAAGGTCCGCTTCAAGGCCTTCCGCTCCACCAAGCGGCTCTTCTGGAAGCACGGCCACGCGCCGCGAGTCGGGAAGCGCCTGCGCAACCCCGACCTCGCGAACACCTATGACCTGATCGCCCGCCGGGGCCCCCAGGCCTTCTACCGCGGCCCGCTCGCGGCCGAGATCGCCCGGGTCGTGCACCGGCCCCCGACGACCGAGGGCACGAAGCTCCCCGTCCCGCCGGGCCACCTGACCGCCCGCGACCTCGCGGCGTACGACGTGGTCGACCGCCGGCCCACGCACGTGGACTACCGCGGCTACGACGTCTACGGCATGCGCCCCTCCTCCAGCGGCGGGGCCACCGTCGGTGAGGCGCTCAACATCCTCGAGCGGTTCGACGTCCCCGCCATGGGCGACGCCGACGCGCTGCACCACTACATCGAGGCCAGCGCGCTCGCGTACGCCGACCGGGGCGCCCACGACGGCGACCCGGCGTACGTCCACGTGCCGCTCAGGGACCTGCTCTCCGACAGGTTCGCCGCCGAACGGGCCTGCCGGATCGACCCCGACCGGGCGATGCCCAAGCCCACGAAGCCCGGCAACGTGAAGACGTACGACGGCCGGTGCGGCGGCGGGGCCGTCGCCGCCGAGAGTGACCCCGTCAGCGACACCGAGAACGTCGAGACCAGCAACCTCACCGTGGCCGACCGGTGGGGCAACGTCGTCGAGTACACGCTCACGATCGAGCAGACCGGCGGCTCCGGGATGGTCGTGCCCGGACGCGGCTTCCTGCTCAACAACGAGCTCACGGACTTCTCGCTCGAGTACGTCAAGGACGACCCGAACCGCATCCAGCCGGGCAAGCGCCCGCGCAGCTCGATGTCGCCGACGATCCTGCTCCGAGACGGCAAGCCGTTCTTGGCGCTCGGCTCGCCCGGCGGCTCCACGATCATCACGACGGTCCTGCAGATGATCTTCAACCGCATCGACCGCGGGATGACGATCCCGGACGCGCTGGCGGCCCCGCGCGCGCAGCAGTCGAACGCGACGATGAGGACGCTCGCGGAGCCCGAGTTCATCGACCTGTACGGCGCCATGCTGAGGCCCTACGGCCAGCGCTTCACGCCGTCCGGCGACAGCTTCACCAGCGCCTCGGAGATCGGTGCCGCGACGGCGGTCGAGTTCGGTCCCGGCGGCCTGCTCACGGCCGTCGCCGAGCCGAAGCGGAGGGGCGGCGGATCCGCCCGCGTGCTGCATCCGAAACCGGCGGGCTGAGCGGGGCGGACCGCGTACCGTTGACCCGTGCCGCAGACCGCCTTCAACGAGATCACCACCGTCGACGAGCTCGTCGCCCTCTTGGGCGAGCCCGGCCAGCGGGCGCGCGACAAGTCCCGCCCCGCGCTGCTCGAGATCGACCGCGAGTGGCTGGCGGCCTCGCCGTTCTGCATGATGGCGACCGCGTCCGCCGACGGCGCGTGCGACGCGTCGCCGAAGGGCGACCCGGCCGGCCAGCTGGTGCACGTCATCGACGACCGCACGATCGCGCTCGCCGAGCGGCCCGGCAACCGGCGGGCCGACGGCTACCGCAACATCCTGCAGAACCCCCACGTCGGGCTGAACTTCCTGATCCCCGGCCGAGGCGACACGCTGCGCATCAACGGCCGCGCCCGGCTGGTCAGCGACGCGCCGTTCTTCGACGAGATGCAGGTGAAGGGCCACCGTCCCCTGCTGGCGGTGGTGGTCGACATCGATGACGTCTTCTTCCACTGCGCGAAGGCCTTCCTGCGCTCCGCGATCTGGAAGCCCGAGACCTGGGACCCGGAGGCCCGGGTGCCGCGGCGGGCCCTGATCGCCAGGGAGGTCGAGCCGAACGGCATGACCGTCGAGCAGCTCGACGACTACTACACGCCCGAGAACTACGCCAAGGGGCTCTACGCGTGAGCTACGACTTCCACAAGGGGCACGGTACGGAGAACGACTTCGTGCTGCTGCCCGACCACGACGGCTCGGTGCACGGGCAGCTCTCGCCCGCGCGGGTCCGGGCGCTGTGCGACCGGCACGCGGGCATCGGCGGCGACGGCGTGCTGCGGGTGATCCGCACGGCGTCGTACGACGGCCCCGACGCCGCCGACCTGCCCGACCCCGCCGGGGCCGAGTGGTTCATGGACTACCGCAACAGCGACGGCTCGCTGTCGGAGATGTGCGGCAACGGGATCCGGGTCTTCGCCCGCCACCTCGTCGAGGAGGGCCTGGCCGACGGCACCCGCCCGATCCCCGTCGCGACCCGTGACGGCGTCAAGGTGCTGACCCTCGAGGGCGACGTCGTGACCGCCGACATGGGCAGCCCGTTCGTGATCGGCGAGACGAAGGTCGGCGTGGGGGAGCGGTCCTGGCCGGCGGCCAACGTCGACATGGGCAACCCGCACGCGGTCGCGTTCGTCGACGAACTGTCCGACGCCGGCCCGCTGCTCGAGGCGCCCGCCCACGACGACGCGACG
Organism: Nocardioides sp.; assembly: GCA_025965295.1. Taxonomy (GTDB): domain Bacteria; phylum Actinomycetota; class Actinomycetes; order Propionibacteriales; family Nocardioidaceae; genus Nocardioides. Next base: position 1,473 of record JAOPXF010000090.1, on the reverse strand, counting down.
TACCCCCACGGCGTCAACGTGGAGTTCGTCGTACGCCGGGGCGAGCGGCACGTCGCGATGCGCGTCCACGAGCGCGGGTCCGGCGAGACCCGGTCCTGCGGGACCGGCGCGTGCGCGGTGATGGTGGCGGCGGCGCTGGCCGACGGGCTGGGCGATCCACCGGTCGAGGACGTCGCCTACCGGGTCGACGTGCCCGGCGGCGCGCTCCGGGTGACCTGGACGGCCGACGACCGGGTGCTGCTCACCGGTCCCGCGGTGCTGGTCGCTCGGGGCACCACCGACCTCTGAACGGATCCGTGCGAAACCCGCCCTGGGTAGGGTGCGGGCGTGCCGAACCCACTGAAGACCCGCCTGTCCCGGATGCCCGTCAACGCCTCGCGGGAGCACCTGCGCGCGTTCGCGGCCGAGGCGGCGGCGGTCGGGAAGGACAGGTCCTTCAAGGTCCTCGACGCGGGCGCGGGCAAGATGCCCTACAAGCCGCTGTTCGCGCACGTGAGCTACGAGGCCGCCGACATGGTCGCGGAGCCCGGCCTCGACTACGTCTGTGACATCGCGCAGATGCCGGTGCCGGACGCGTCGTACGACCTGGTCTTCTGCTCGCAGACCCTCGAGCACGTGCCCAACCCGGTGCCGGTGCTGCGGGAGTTCGCGCGCATCCTCAAGCCGGGGGGCGAGGCGTGGCTGAGCGCGCCGCTGTTCTACCCCGAGCACGTGAAGCCCTACGACTTCTACCGGTACACGAAGTTCGCCTGGCGCAACATGGCCAAGCGGGCCGGGCTCAAGGTAGAGGACATCTCCTGGCTCGAGGGCTACTACGGGACGCTGTCCTTCCAGCTGGAGATGGCGTTCAAGGCGCTGCCCGCCGACATGCGGTTCTGGCGCTACACGCTGCTGCACCTGAGCCGCAAGCTCGCCGAGCGCGAGCTCAAGGAGCGCTACATCACCCCCAAGGGGATGCCGAAGAACTACCGGGTGCGGCTGACCAAGCCCCTGGCCTGAGCTGCGGGACCGGTCGTGTGCCTGAGAACGCGCCCGGGCGCGTCGTCGGGCACACGACTCGGTCGAGGCTCAGTCCAGGGGCTTGGTCAGCCGGACGCGGTAGTTCTTCGGCATCCCCTTGGGGGTGATGTAGCGCTCCCTGAGCTCGCGCTCGGCGAGCTTCCGGCTCAGGTGCAGCAGCGTGTAGCGCCAGAACCTCATGTCGGCCGGCAGCGCCTTGAACGCCATCTCCAGCTGGAAGGACAACGTGCCGTAGTAGCCCTCGAGCCAGGAGATGTCCTCGACGGTGAGCCCGGCCCGCTTGGCCATGTTGCGCCAGGCGAACTTCGTGTAGCGGTAGAAGTCGTAGGGCTTCACGTGCTCGGGGTAGAACAGCGGCGCGCTCAGCCACGCCTCGCCGCCGGGCTTGAGGATGCGGGCGAACTCCCGCAGCACCGGCACCGGGTTGGGCACGTGCTCGAGGGTCTGCGAGCA
>JAOPXF010000056.1 GCA_025965295.1 Nocardioides sp. | reverse complement strand
ACGCCGATGTGGCTGGTGATCGTGTACGCGGTGGCATGGATGGTCGGCTTCCTGACCTGGGCGGCCACCGGGGGCACGATCCCCGTCGTCGGCCTGCTCTCCGGATCGCTGGCGCTCGCCGTGCCGCTGGTGTTCGGAGCCCTCGGCGGCGTGCTCGGCGAGCGCTCCGGCGTCGTGAACATCGCGATCGACGGTCAGCTCCTGGCCGGCGCCTTCGCCGCCGCGATGGTCGGGTCGGCGCTCGGCTCGACCTGGGCGGGCCTGGTCGCCGCGATGGTCGCGGGCACCCTGGTCGCGCTGATCCTCGGGCTCTTCGCCATCACCTACCTCGTCGACCAGGTGATCGTCGGCGTGGTGCTCAACGTGCTCGTCATCGGGTTGACCAGCTTCATGTTCACCCAGGTGCTCGCGCCGAACGCGGAGACGCTGAACTCACCGCCGCGGTTCACCGCGGTCGCGATCCCCGTCCTCGGCGACATCCCGCTGATCGGCCCGATCTTCTTCCGGCAGTCGGCCGTCGTCTACCTGCTCTACATCGCCGTTGCGGTGGTCACCTGGTCGCTCTACCGGACCCGATGGGGCCTGCGGGTCCGGGCGGTCGGCGAGCACCCGACGGCCGCGGACACCGTCGGCATCAATGTCATCCGCACCCGCTACCGCACGATCCTGGTCGCGGGCGCGGTGGCCGGGATGGGCGGCGCCTTCTACACCCTGGTCTCGGTCCCCCAGTTCAACCGGGAGATGACCGGCGGCGCGGGCTACATCGCCCTGGCGGCGGTGATCTTCGGCAAGTGGGACCCGATCCGGGCCACGTTGGCCGCGCTGCTGTTCGGCTTCGCCTCGAACCTGCAGGGCGTGCTGTCGGACATCGGCTCGCCGGTGCCCAGCGAGTTCATGCTGATGCTGCCGTACGTCGTCACGATCTTCGCCGTCGCCGGCCTGGTGGGCCGCTCGCGGCCACCCGCAGCGGACGGCATCCCCTACCGGAAGGGCTAGCTCCCGCGCGGGAGCCGGGCGGCGGGTGCCTCAGGAGACGCTGAGCGCTTCCGCCGCCACCGTGGCGAGCACCTTGGCACCGATCGCCACGGCCCGCTCGTCGACCCGCAGGTTGCCCTGGTGCAGGTCGTACGTCGGGCCACCCGGCGTGCGGGTGCCGAGCCGAGCCATCGCGCCCGGGACCCGGTCGAGGTACCAACCGAAGTCCTCGCCGCCCAGGCTCTGCTGGGTGGGCACCAGCCCCCGGACACCCAGCACCTGGCCGGCCGCGGCACCGAGCTCGTGGGTGGCGGCCGGGTGGTTCACCACGGGCGGCACGCCGCGGCGGTAGCCCACCTTGGCGTGCACGCCGTACGGCGCGACGATCTGCTCGACCAGGGTGGGGACCAGCTGCTCGGCCTGCGCCCAGGCGCCGGCGTCGAGCATCCGGACGGTGCCGCCCAGGTGGCCGGTCATCGGGATCACGTTGTGGGCCGAGCCGGAGGAGACGATGCCCCACACGACGCTCACCCCGGAGCGGGGGTCGAGGCGGCGCGAGAGGACCGCCGGCAGCTCGGTGACGACCTTGGCGAGGGCGTAGGTGAGGTCCTCGGTCAGGTGGGGACGCGAGGTGTGGCCGCCGGACCCGGTGAGGGTGACGTCGAGGTGGTCGGCCGCGCCGGTGATCGGGCCCTCGCGCAGCCCGACCAGGCCGACGTCGAGGCTGGGGTCGCAGTGCAGGCCGAAGAGCCGGTGGACGCCGTCGAGGGCACCGCTGGCCAGCATGCTGAGCGCTCCCCCGGGCATGACCTCCTCGGCCGGCTGGAAGAGCAGGCGCACCCGGCCCGGGAGGAGCCCCGCGGCGTGCACCTCGGCCAACGCCAGGGCGGCACCCACGAGGGAGCTCGTGTGCAGGTCGTGACCGCACGCGTGCGCGACGCCGGGGACGACGCTGGTCCACTCGTCGCCGGTGGTGTCCTGGATCGGGAGCGCGTCGAGGTCGGCGCGCAGGGCGACCAGCAGTCCACCGGAGCCGAGCTCGGCCACGAGACCGGTGTCGGGCTGACGGCTCACCCGCCAGCCGGCCTGCTCGATCCGGGCCGCGACCAGGGCGGTCGTGCGCGTCTCGCCCCACGAGAGCTCGGGGTGGACGTGCAGGTCCCGGCGCAGGTCGACAAGCTCCGCGTCGTACTTGTCGACGACGGACTCGATCAGGGCAGTGGCTTCGGGAGGCATCGGTGTCGAGGTTAGTACGCCGGGTCCGGACACCTCGCGGGCCCCGACCGAGATGGACGGGGCCGGCGAGGTCCGAGGCTCAGACGGGGATGCGGACGAGCCGGCGGCGGGGGGCGTCGCCGGGTTCGTCAGGCGGCTCAGGCGTCCGCGTCGTACGCCGCGAGGATGCGGTCGGCGGCCGTCGTGGCGGGCAGCTCGCCGGCCAGCACGGCCCGCTGGACCTCCTCGCGGATCGCGGCGACGCCCGGGGAGTGGCGCAGCCGCTCCGCCAGGTCGTCGCGGACCAGGGCCCAGGTGAAGTCGAGCTGCTGGCGGGCGCGCTTCGCCGCGAGGCCGTCGTCGCCGAGGTGCTCGCGGTGCTCGAGGACCCGCTGCCACAGGTCGTCGACGCCGATGTCGTGGAGGCCGGAGCAGGTCACGACCGGCGGCGCCCACTCCCCCTTGCCGCGCACCAGCCGGAGCGCGCCGGCGAGCTCACGCGCGGCGGACCGCGCCTCCTGCTCGCGGTCGCCGTCGGCCTTGTTGACCGCGATGACGTCGGCGATCTCGAGGATGCCCTTCTTGATTCCCTGGAGCTGGTCACCGGTGCGGGCGAGGGTGAGGAAGAGGAAGGTGTCGACCATCCCGGCCACCGTCACCTCGGACTGGCCGACGCCGACGGTCTCGACGAGCACGACGTCGTAGCCCGCCGCCTCGAGCACGCTCATCGCCTGGAAGGTCGCGCGGGCGACGCCGCCGAGGGTGCCGGCGGAGGGCGAGGGGCGGATGTAGGCATCCGGGTCGGCGGAGAGGCGCGCCATCCGGGTCTTGTCGCCCAGCACCGAGCCGCCGGTGCGCACGCTCGACGGATCGACCGCGAGCACGCCGACGCGGTGCCCCTGGGCGGTCAGCCGGGTGCCCAGCGCCTCGATGAACGTCGACTTGCCGACGCCGGGCACACCGGAGATGCCGACCCGGATCGCCGACCCTCCGGCTTCTGCGTCGAGCTTGTCGAGACCACTCAGCTCGGCCAGCAGTTCGCGCGCCTGGGCCCGGTGCTGCGGGCGCGAGGACTCCACCAGCGTGATCGCCTGGGAGACGGACGCGCGGCGGCGCTCCCGGATGCCCTCGACGAGGGTGGCCACCTCGACCATCAGTGGTCGAGCTGCTCCCGCAGCTTCGCCAGCAGGTCGAGCGCGGACTCGGCGATGACCGTGCCGGGCAGGAACACCGCGGCGGCGCCCATCTCCCGGAGCGTCGGCACGTCGTCGGGCGGGATCACCCCGCCGATGACCACCATGATGTCGGGACGCCCGTGCTCGGCCAGCGCGTCCCGCAGGGCCGGCAGCAGCGTGAGGTGACCGGCCGCGAGCGAGGAGACCCCGACGATGTGGACGTCGGCGTCGACCGCTTGCTGGGCGACCTCCTCGGGAGTCGAGAAGAGCGGACCCACGTCGACGTCGAAGCCCATGTCGGCGAAGGCGCTCACGACGACCTTCTGGCCGCGGTCGTGCCCGTCCTGACCCATCTTGGCCACCAGGATGCGCGGCCGGCGGCCCTCGGACCGCTCGAACTCGTCCGTGGCGTCGAGGACCTGCTGGAGCAGGGAGCCGTCGCCCTGGCTCGACTCGTCGCGGTACACGCCGCTGATCGTACGGATCACGGCCTGGTGGCGGCCGTAGACCTTCTCGAGCGCGTCGGAGATCTCCCCGACGGTCGCCTTGGCCCGGGCGGCGTCGACCGCGAGTGCGAGCAGGTTGCCGTCGAGCGACGAGTCGCCCGCGGCCCCGCGCTCGGCCGAACGCGTCAGCGCCTCGAGCGATCGACGTACCTCGTCGTCGTCGCGCTCGGCGCGGAGCCGCTCCAGCTTGGCGACCTGCTGGCGGTAGACGTCGTCGTTGTCGACGCGCAGGACGTCGAGCTTGTCCTCGGCGGCCAGCCGGTAGGTGTTGACGCCGATGACCTTCTGGGCACCGGAGTCGATCCGGGCCTGGGTGCGGGCCGCGGCCTCCTCGATGCGCATCTTGGGGATGCCCTGCTCGATCGCCTTCGCCATGCCACCGGCCCGCTCGGCCTCCTGGATGTGCCCCCAGGCGCGCTCCGCGAGGTCGTGGGTGAGCCGCTCGACGTAGTAGGAGCCGCCCCACGGGTCGATGGTGCCGGTGGTGCCGCTCTCCTGCTGGAGGAGGAGCTGGGTGTTGCGCGCGATCCGTGCCGAGAAGTCGGTCGGGAGCGCGATCGCCTCGTCGAGGGCGTTGGTGTGCAAGGACTGGGTGTGGCCCTGGGTGGCCGCCATCGCCTCGATCGCGGTCCGCTGCACGTTGTTGAACACGTCCTGCGCGGTCAGCGACCACCCGCTGGTCTGGCTGTGCGTCCGCAGGCTGAGCGACTTGGGGTTCTGCGGCTCGAACTCGCGCACCAGCCGGGACCACAGGGCCCGGGCCGCGCGCATCTTCGCGACCTCCATGAAGAAGTTCATGCCGATCGCCCAGAAGAACGAGAGCCGGGGTGCGAACTGGTCGATCGTCATGCCGGTCTCGAGGCCGGCCCGGATGTACTCGACACCGTCGGCGAGCGTGTAGGCCAGCTCGAGGTCGGCGGTGGCCCCGGCCTCCTGGATGTGGTAGCCGGAGATCGAGATCGAGTTGAAGCGGGGCATCTTCTCGGCGGTGTAGCTGAAGATGTCGGAGATGATCCGCATGCTCGGCGCCGGCGGGTAGATGTAGGTGTTGCGGACCATGAACTCCTTGAGGATGTCGTTCTGGATGGTCCCCTGGAGCTGCTCCGGCTTCACGCCCTGCTCCTCGGCCGCGGCGATGTAGTGCGCCAGGACGGGGAGTACGGCACCGTTCATCGTCATCGACACCGACATCTCGTCGAGCGGGATGCCCTCGAAGAGCGTGCGGGTGTCGTAGATCGAGTCGATCGCCACGCCGGCCATGCCCACGTCACCGCGCACCCGTGGGTGGTCGGAGTCGTAGCCGCGGTGGGTCGCGAGGTCGAACGCGACACTGAGCCCCTTCTGCCCGGCCGCGAGGTTGCGGCGGTAGAACGCGTTGGACTCCTCCGCGGTCGAGAAGCCGGCGTACT
>JAOPXF010000013.1 GCA_025965295.1 Nocardioides sp. | reverse complement strand
GCCATGGGGCATTCCTTCTCTGTTGGGTGGTGCGGGTCTGGTGTGGGTCTGGAGTGTGGGTCTGGCGGGTGGTGCGGTCAGGGGACGGTGACGACCTGGGCGGCGTACGCCAGGCCGGCACCGAAGGCGACGAGGAGCGCCGTGTCGCCGGAGCGGGCCTCACCCTCGTCGATCATCCGGTCGAGGGCGAGCGGGATCGAGGCCGCGGAGGTGTTGCCCATCTCGGCGATGTCGCGGGCGATCTTCACCCGCGGCGGCAGCTTCATCGAGCGCGCCATCGCGTCGATGATGCGCATGTTGGCCTGGTGGGGAACGAAGACGTCGAGCTCGTCGATCGAGACGCCGGCCCGGTCCAGCGCCTGCTGGCCGATCTTCGCCATCGCGAAAGAGGCCCAACGGAAGACCGGGTTGCCCTGCATGACGAGGTGCGGCATGACGGGGTCGCCGGAGGCGACCACGTCGCGCCAGTCCTCGCGCTGCCGGATCAGGTCGAACTGCTCGCCGTCCGAGCCCCACACGACCGGGCCGATGCCGGGGGTGTCGCTCGGTCCGACCACGGCCGCACCGGCCCCGTCGGCGAAGATGAACGCCGTCCCGCGGTCGTGGAGGTCGAGGATGTCGGTGAGGCGCTCGACGCCGATGACCAGCACGTGCCCGGCGCTGCCGGCCCGCACGAAGTCGGCGGCCATCGAGACGCCGTGGCAGAAGCCGGCGCACGCGGCCGAGATGTCGAACGCCGCGGCCTGGTCGGTGCCGAGCTCGTGGGCGATCGCGGTGGCGACCGCCGGCGTCTGCAGCATGTGGCTCACCGTGGCCACGACGACGGTGTCGATCTGGCGGGGGTCGATGCCGGCCCGGTCGAGCGCCTTGCGGGCCGCCGCGACGGCCATCATCTGCACCGACTCCTCGGGACCGGCCCAGCGCCGCGTCTTGATGCCCGAACGCTGCTGGATCCACTCGTCGCTGGAGTCGATCGCGTCGACGACCTCGGAGTTGGGGACGACGCGCGCGGGCCGGTACGAGCCGACCCCGAGGATGGCCGCGTGCTGCGCGCCCTGGGACTGCAGGAGCGTGGCCATCAGTTGGCTCCCTCGGGGTGCAGCCGGACAAGGGGCTGACCCGGTGAGACCAGGTCGCCGTCCTCGACCAGCCACTCCACGATCTGGCCGCCGTGGCCGGCGACCACGCTGGTGCGGTCGCGGGTGCTGGCGACGTCGCCGATCGTCGCGCCGGCGGGCAGGAAGTCGAGCTCGGCCGCCTCGCTGGAGCGGTGGAAGGTGCCCTTGTTGGGGGACACGACCATCCGCCACGTGGGGGAGATGTCCATGTGGGAGTGCTCGCCGTGCTTGGCGCAGAACGCCCGGGCGTCGTCGAGCTGGTCGGGGGTCTTCAGCGCGAACGTCTCGACACCCTTCAGGGCCCGCTTCGCGATGCCCGTGAGCGTGCCCGCCGGCGGCATCTCGAGGATGCCGGTGACCCCGAGGTCGGACATCGTCTCGAGGCACAGGTCCCAGCGGACCGGGCTGGCGATCTGGCCGACGATCCGGCGCAGCACGTCGGGGCCGTCGTGGACGACCTGGCCGTCCCGGTTGGAGATCAGCGCGGTGCGCGGGTCGTGGGTGGTGACTGACCTGGCGAGTGCGCCGAGGTGGCCGACGGCCGGGGCCATGTGCTCGGTGTGGAAGGCTCCGGCGACGCTGAGCGGCATCAATCGGGCCTTCGCGGGCGGGTCGTCGGCCAGGGCCGTGAGCTGCTCCATCGTGCCCGCGGCGACGATCTGGCCGGGGCCGTTGTCGTTGGCCGCGGTGAGGCCGTGCCTGGCGAGGACGGCGAGGACCTCGTCGCGGTCGCCACCGAGGACGGCGGTCATGCCGGTCGGGGTCACCGCGGCGGCCTCGGCCATCGCGTTGCCCCGCTCGCGGACCAGGACCATGGCCTGCTCGGCGGTGATGGCGCGGGCGCCGGCGGCCGCGGTCAGCTCGCCGACGCTGTGCCCGGCGACGGCGCTGATCTGGGAGAACGCGTCGGCCGGGTGCGGGAACAGCTCGAGCGCGGCCACGAGGCCGGTCGCGACGAGCAGGGGCTGCGCGATGCGGGTGTCGCGGATGGCGTCGGCGTCCGCGACCGTGCCGTAGTGGGCCAGGTCGATCCCGGCGACGGTCGAGAGCCACTGGAACCGCGAGGCGAAGGTGCGGTCCTCGAGCCAGGGCTGGAGGAAGCCGGGAGTCTGGGCTCCCTGACCGGGAGCGACGATGACGAGCACGTCACCAACTGTGCCGGGAAAGGGGCCGGGTCTCGCCTCCGGCACGCACGAATCTGAGGGGGAGTTCTTTGTAGGAAACCTACAAAGCCACGCTCAGGGGGTCGCCTCGTCGCCGCGCCCCGACTGACGGCCCAGCACGAGGGCGATCGAGAGCGTGAAGGCGTCCCGCGCGTCGGAGGGGGAGTAGCCGGTCAGGTCGCCGACCTGGCGCAGGCGGTAGCGCACGGTGTTGGGGTGCACGAACAGCGCCCGCGCGGTCGCCTCGAGGGAGGACCCGTGGTGGAAGTACGCCGCCACGGTCTCGATGAGAGTGCCCCTCGCCCGGACCAGGGGCAGGTAGATCTCGTCGACCAGGTGCCGGCGCGCATGTCCGTCGCCGGCCAGCGCCCGCTCGGGCAACAGGTCGCTGCTGCGGACGGGTCGCGGCGCCTCCGGCCACCCCGAGGCCGACCGGTGGGCCGACAGGGCGGCGCGCGCCGAGACGTGGGCCCGGCTGAGGTCCTCGGCGACCGGGCCGACCACGACGGGGCCGTCGCCGAACAGGTCGACGACGATCTCGGCCGCGGCACGGTTGTCCGTCACGCCGCCGAGGAGCACGACCAGGCGCTCGCCCTGGACCGCGCACAGGGCGTCCATGCCCGCGGTCCGGGCGGCGCGTCGTACCTCGTCGAAGATGTCGGTCTCGGACCGCTGCGCGGGTACGGCGCCCAGCACGACCGCGACGTCCCCCCGGGCGGCCCAGCCCAGGGCGCTGGCCCGCGACAACAGCGCCTCGTCGGCCTCGGAGCGGAGCACCGCGTCGACGACGAGGGCCTCGAGCCGGGCGTCCCAGGCGCCCCGGACCTCCGCGGCGCGCGCGTAGACCTCGGCGGTGGCGAACGCGACCTCGCGGGCGTAGCGGAGCACCGCGTGGTGCACCTCGGGCGCGTCCTCGGGATCGAGCAGGTCGTCGACGTTGCTCTCGACGACCTCGATGGTCAGGCGGACCAGGTCGACGGTCTGCTGCAGGTTGATGACCCCGGCGAGCGCCCGGGGTGCCGCGCCGAAGACCGAGGCGGCCAGGGCGTTGCCGTCGGCGGGCTCGTCGGTCTCCTGGCGGTACCAGTCGACGAAGCCGCGAATACCCGCCTGAACGATCAGCCCGACCCAGGAGCGGTCCTCGGCGCTCAGCTCCCGGAACCACGGCATGTCGGTCTCCATCCGCGCCATGGCGGTGGTGCTCAGGGCTCCGGTCGACCGTTGCAGCGCCTCGGCCGCGCGCGAACGCGGCGGGGACGGGGGACGGCGGGGCACGCGTCCACGCTAGGGCATCGGC
>JAOPXF010000006.1 GCA_025965295.1 Nocardioides sp. | reverse complement strand
CGCCGAGCGGGGCCGCGCTGACGCCGGCAGCCCACACCTTGGTGCGCGAGGGGATCCGGCGGTGCGAGCCGCTGGCGTCCTCGACCTCGATGCCGGTGGCGTCGACACCGACCACCTTGGCGCCCAGCTGGACCTCGACGCCGATGTCGTTGAGCTTGGCCTCGGCCCGCTGCGAGAGCTTCTCGCCGAACTGGCCGAGGACCGCGTCGGCCGCGTCCAGCAGGATGATCCGGGTCGTCTTCGGGTCGATGCTGCGGAAGTCGCGCTTGAGCGTACGGCGGGCGAGCTCGGCGATCTGTCCGGCCATCTCGACGCCGGTCGGGCCCGCTCCGACGAACACGAAGGTGAGCAGGTGGTCGACGTCCTGGCCGCGGGCGGCCATCACCTCGGCGAGCTCGAACGCACCGAAGATCCGATCGCGCAGCTCGAGCGCGTCGTCGATGGACTTCCGCCCGGGCGCGAACTCCGAGAACTGGTCGTTGCCGAAGTACGACTGGCCGGCGCCGGCGGCGACGATCAGGGAGTCGTACGACGTGACGTTCTCGCGGCCGAGGACGTGATGGGTGACGGTCCGCGCCTCGAGGTCGACGGCGGTCACCTCACCGAGCAGGACCCGGGCGTTGCGCGGGCTGCTCAGCACCTCGCGGGTGGGCGGAGCGATCTCGCCCTCGGAGAGGATGCCGGTGGCCACCTGGTAGAGCAGCGGCTGGAAGAGGTGGTGCGTCGTCTTCGCCACCATGGTCACGTCGACGTCGGCGCGACGCAGCGCCTTGGTGCCGAAGAGACCTCCGAAGCCGGAGCCGATCACCACGACCTGGTGACGGTCCCCTGCTGCCTGTGTGGCTGCCATGTCGAAGCCTTTCGAGTGGCGGTGGATGGGGAACGCGCCGTACGCCCGATCCCGTACCCCCATTGTCCCGCCGCACCGCTCCCTGACCAATCCGGCGCACTTGAGGTCGGTCACATCCGCGTGCCGGACGCCTTGGCCGGACCAGACCTTTTGAATGTTCAATGTTTGGTGCTCGTTTTCCGCGGGTAAACGCATCGGGAACGACGACCACCGACGCCCACCCCGTGGAGACCACTGTGCCGCTCAGCAGGCCCGCCCTGTCGCTGGGCTCGGGACCTCGCGGCGTGCAGAACGCACGTCGCTGGGTGGTCGACGTCTGCTCCGACATCGAGCGTGACGACCTCGCGGAGTGCGCCGAGCTGGGCGTCTCCGAGCTCGTCACCAACGCCCTGCTCCACGGTGAGGCGCCGATCCTGGTCCGGGTCCGCGGCACCCGCGAGCACCCTCGCGTCGAGGTCAGCGATGCCTCCTCCGAGCCACCGCTGCTGCCGTCGCTGGGCTACGACGACGAGGACGACGACCTGCTGGTCACATTCGGTCGCGGCCTGTCGATCGTCGCCCGCTGCTCGACAGCCTGGGGCGCCGAGATCGAGGAGCACGGCAAGGTCGTCTGGTTCGACCCCGCCTCCGAGCCCGCCGAGGACGGCGTGGAGGGCGTCATCACCGGCCTCCCCGACGCGGGTCCGCGCCCCCGCTCCGGGGACGGCCAGCTCGAGATCGAGCTGCGCGGTGTCCCGCTGCGCAGCTTCTTCGGCTTCCAGATGCACTACCGCGAGCTGCGCCGGGAGGTGCGGCTGCTGGCCCTGGCCCACGAGGACAAGTACCCCCTCGCCAAGAGCCTCTCCGACCACTTCGGCGCGCTGGACCGCCAGCTCAGCGAGGGCATCGGCGCCTACCAGATCGACGACGCCGTGCGCAGCCACAAGAACTCGACCGACCTGCGCGTCGCGATCGCCCGCGACGGCGCGCTCACGGTCGGTCGTTTCCTCGAGCTCCTCGACCTCGCGGACGCGTTCTGCCGCGAGCAGCGGCTGCTCTCCCTGGCCCGCTCCACCGAGCAGCGCGAGTTCCAGCGCTGGTTCCTCGGCGAGTTCGTCCGCCAGCAGAACGGCGAGAAGCCCCTCGCGTGGCACGAAACCTCCGTGACCAGCAGACGCAGCAGCGTGTCGTGACCCCGGCGCCCCCGCCGCGGCTCGTCGCCGCGGTGGCCGTGGGGGGTGCGTGCGGGGCGTTGGTCCGCTGGTGGTTCGGCGAGGTTGCTCCGGACGGCTCGGGCTTCCCGTGGACCACGTTCGCGATCAACCTGTCGGGCTCCTTCGTGCTCGCGGCGCTGCCGGCCCTCGCGGTCGTACGCCGCAGCCGGCTGCTGACCGTGGGCCTCGGCACCGGGGTGCTGGGCGGCTACACGACCCTGTCGACGTACTCCGAGCAGACCCGCGCCCTGCTCGCCGACGGGCACGTCGCCGTCGCCGCGACGTACCTCCTCGGGACGCTCGCCGCGTGCCTCGTGGCCGTCGCCCTGGCCCAGCACCTCTCCCCCGAGCCCGCCCGGCGCGAGTTCGAGGAAGAGGAGGGCAACGAGTGACGCCGCTCCTCGTCGCGCTCGGCGCGGCCGTGGGAGCGCCGCTGCGCTATCTCGCCGGGCACTGGCTGGACGGCCGGTTCCCGTGGGGCACCCTGCTGGCCAACGTCGCCGGCTCGTTCCTGCTCGGCCTCTTCACGGCGATGTCGCTGGGCGAGCACGCCCTCGCCCTGCTCGGCACCGGCTTCTGCGGCGGCTTCACGACGTACTCGGCCTTCGCGGTGAAGACCGTGGAGGGCGGACCGGGCCGCGGCACGGCGTACGCCCTCGCCACGGTCCCCGTGGCCCTCGCGGCCTGCGCGCTCGGCTTCGTGCTCGGCTGACT
>JAOPXF010000278.1 GCA_025965295.1 Nocardioides sp. | reverse complement strand
GGTCGACGGGTCGAGCTCGAAGGCCCGCATACCGCGCACCACCCGGGCGGGGAGGTCCTCGGGGGCGACCAGGTCGCCGTACAGGCGCGGCGCGACGACGTCGGCGACGACGGCCCGCGCGGCCGCGACGTGCTCGCCGTCGGCGGTGCGTACGCCGGTCGCCCGGCCGCGGTCGACGTCGACGCCCACGACCTCCGTCGAGCACTCGATCTCGCCCCCCAGCGAGCGCAGCCGGCGCGCCAGCGCCTGGGTCAGCTGGCCGGCGCCCCCGACCGGGACCGGGAAGCCGACCGTCTGCCCGAGCATCGACATCAGCAGGCCCATCAGGCCCGAGCCCGGGGCGTCGAGCGGGATATCTGCGTGGCCGGCGTTGCCGGCGACGAGCAGCCGCGGTGACTCGCCGCCGAAGCGCGAGCGTCCGAGCTCGGCGGCCGGTGTCAGCAGGGTCTTGACGAACGACAGGCCACCGACGCTCGGCAGCCTCGTGAGGCCGGTGAGGGCGGCGCGCACCGGCGGGAACGGGGCGAGCAGCCCACCGACCAGCGCCGGGCCGATCCGGTCCCAGTCGGCACAGAGCTCGAGCCAGGCCGCGCCGTCGCCCGGGTGCTGGGCGTCCATCAGCCCCGCGGTCACGTCACGGTCGCGGTGCAGCAGCGCCCAGTCTCCGCCCGGGAGCGGGTGGCCCAGCACCGCCGGGGCGTGAGTCCACTCCAGGCCGTGCTCCTCGAGGCGCATCGCGGTGATGAACGGCGAGGCCGCCGAGAGCGGGTAGAACGCGCTGAAGGTGTCGTGCACGAAGTCCGGGTGCACGTCGCGGGCGCTGCGCACCGCGCCGCCGACCTCGGGCTGGGCCTCGAGCACCAGCACCGACCACCCCGCGTCGGCGAGGTGGTTGGCCGCCACCAGCCCGTTGGGGCCGGCGCCGACCACGACGGCGTCGTACGAGCGTCCGGTCACGGGACCAGTGTCACGGACGACGCTCGCAGAGGTACGCCAACCGGCGCAGGGCCTCGACATTGCGCCATGACAGGAGCGGGTCGCGCATCGGCTTCGGAAGGAGCCGACCGGGCCCCTCGATGGCGTCCTCCTCCATCACGACCTCGGTCTCGACGCCGGAGGGGCGCAGGTGCAGGGTCACCCCGGCCGCACCGGTGGGCCAGGCGCGGGCCTTGAGCTTGAGCATCGTCCCGGGGTGCACGTCGAGGACCTCGGTGGTGTCGTCGATGAGCAGCGGCCAGGACCCGACCGAGTGGTGGAGCCGGGCACCGACCGCGGGCCACTCGTCGTCGACCTCGCGCATCCGGGACGCGCCGACCACCCACAGCGGGTAGAGCCAGCCGTCGGCGAGGATCTCCCAGACCTGGTCGGGGGTGGCGTGCATGATCCGTGTGTTGGTGCTCATGTCCCCTCGTGCCCCTCAGCCGGCGAAGTACGCCGGTGACCGCCGCGGCGCGCGTCACACCCGGTCGAGGGCGCGGATCCGCTGGAAGTTGAGGCCGCCGCGACGGAACGTGGCCGCGACCGCGGGCGGCACCTCGTGCTCCCCCACCGGCGGGCCCCAGTCGCACGGCCGGACGTTGACCAGGTCGGCGACGAGCGCCTCGGCGGCCCCGTCGTAGCGCCAGGGGCCGGTGAGGAGCCCCCGCCGGTACATCCCGTCGTCGTCGCGGGTCCACACGGTGGCACCGTCGGGCACCGCCATGAAGCGCTCGAGGCGCCGCGCCGTGCGGGCGTCGTACGTCTCCTCGGTGCGAGCCAGCGCCTCGGGAGCATCCCGCGGTGCCGTCGACAGCCGACCCCCGACCCCGCAGAGCCCGAGCCCCAGCGCCCGCTCCAGTGCCAGGCCGGGGTCGACACCCGGCAGCCGCGACCTCATCGGTGCTCGGTAGGCGTCCATGCGGCCAGTCTGCCCGGGCGGCGCGTGCCGACGCGCGCGGCGGGTACGGGCCGGGCATGGACACGTCGACGACCGACCGCAAGCCGCCCGAGGGCGCCGACCCCGACGCCGCGAAGGTCGAGTCCCCCACCGACCTCAGCGGCCCGTCGCGCCACTACGTCGTGCGCAAGACGATCCGCGAGTTCTCGCGCGACCAGTGCACGGACCTCGCCGCGGCCCTGACCTACTACGCCGTGCTCGCGGTGTTCCCCGCCGCGATCGCCCTCACGTCGGTGCTGGGCCTGGTCGGGCAGGGCACCAACGCCGTGAACGAGGTCCTCGGGATCCTCGACGACCTCGGCGGCGCCTCGATCGTCGACAGCATCCGCCCGACGCTGCTCTCGCTGAGCCAGTCGCAGGGCGCCGGGCTGGCGTTCGTCCTCGGCCTCGCGGGCGCGCTCTGGTCGGCCAGCGGGTACGTCGGCGCGTTCGGCCGCGCGATGAACCGAATCTACGAGATCGACGAGGGCCGGCCGTTCTGGAAGCTGCGCCCGGTCAACCTGCTCCTCACCGCCCTGCTGACCGTCCTCGCCGCCGTCGCGCTGGCGGGACTGGTGCTCACCGGCACCGTCGCGGACGCCGTCGGCAACGCGATCGGGCTCGGCTCCACCGCGGTGCTGGTCTGGCAGATCGCGAAGTGGCCGGTCCTGCTCGCCGTCGTCGTGCTGATCGTCGCGCTCCTCTACTACGCGACCCCGAACGTGAAGCAGCCGAAGTTCCGCTGGGTCAGCGTGGGTGCCGTGCTCGCGATCGCGACCTGGATCCTGGTGTCGGCCGCCTTCGGCTTCTACGTCGCCAACTTCTCCTCCTACGACAAGACGTACGGCGCCCTCGGCGGCGTGATCGCGTTCCTGCTGTGGCTGTGGCTGACCAACCTCGCGCTGCTCTTCGGCGCCGAGCTCGACGCCGAGCTCGAGCGCGGCCGGGAGCTCCAGTCCGGGATCGCCGCGGAGGAGTCGATCCAGCTGCCACCCCGCGACACCCGCAACATCGACAAGGCCCGCGCCAAGCAGCTCGACGACGTACGGCGGGGCCGCCAGCTCCGGGTCCGGCGGCACCCCCACCGCGCCACGACAGAGCAGGACCAGTGACATGACCCTGCAGTCCCTCTGGGAGGCGCGACACCCGCATTCCCCCGTCCCGCCCGCCGAGCTCTCCGGCTCCTGGGACGTCGTGGTCGTCGGCGGCGGCATCACCGGCCTGACGACGGCGCTGCTGCTGGCCCGGGCCGGGAAGTCCGTCGCCGTGCTCGAGGCCCGCCACGTGGGCGCCGGGACCACCGGGCGCAGCACGGCGAAGGTGAGCGCCCTCCAGGGCACCCAGCTCACGAGCATCTCCCGCCGCCACCCGGACCGGGTGGTCGAGCAGTACGTCCGGGCCAACCTGGAGGGCGGGGCCTGGCTGGCCAGGTTCTGCGACGAGCACGGTGTGGACCGGCAGGTCCGGGCGGCGTACACCTTCGGGTTCGGCTCACGGGGTGCCGCCGCGGCGCGCCGGGAGAGCCGGATCGCCCTGCGGGCGGGGCTGCCCGTGACCTGGGTCGACGAGCCCGACCTGCCGTTCGAGACGAGCGGCGCGGTCCGGCTGGACGAGCAGTTCCAGGTCGACCCGCTCGAGCTGGTCGAGGCGCTCGCGGGGCAGGCCCGCGCCCACGGCGTGACGATCGTCGAGGGCGTCCGGGTGCGACGGGTCAACGGCAGCGACCCGGTCCGGCTCGTCACCGACGTCGGGGCCGCGACCGCCCACACGGTCGTCGTCGCGACGAACACGCCGATCCTCGACCGGGGCGCGTTCTTCGCCCGGGTCTCGCCCGCCCGCTCCTACAGCGTCGCGTTCCGGACGACGGGTCCCGCCGTCGACGGGATGTACCTCTCCGCCGACTCGCCCTCGCGCTCCCTGCGCGACGCGCCCGCGGACGACGGCAGCCTGCTGCTCGTCGGCGGCGCCGGTCACACCACCGGCCGGACCGGCTCCCCCGCGGCCCGTCTCGACGAGCTGCGCGCCTGGACCGCCGAGCACTTCCCCAACGCGGTCGAGTCGCACGCGTGGTCGGCGCAGGACTACGTGCCGCACCACGCCCTGCCGTACGCCGGCCCGCTGCTGCCGGGCCACGACGAGATCCTCGTCGCCGGAGGCTTCTCGAAGTGGGGCTTCACCAACGGTGTCGCCGCCGCGCTCGCGCTCTCGGGCCGGATCCTCGGCGGCCACCTGGAGTGGGCCGACGCGTTCCGCACCTGGGGCACCCACGAGCTCAGGGGCGGCATCGACAGCGCCCGGATGAACGCCGAGGTCGGCTTCGAGATGACCCGCAGCTGGCTGCGCCCGCTCGCCCGACCCGGCCTGGGCGCGGCTCCGGCCGAGGGCGAGGGCGAGGTCCGGTTCGACCACCTGGGGGCTCCCACGGCGATCTCCCGGACCGGTGGCGTCGAGCGCCGGGTCTCGGCCGTCTGCTCGCACCTGGGCGGCGTGGTCCGCTGGAACGACGCCGAGCGCAGCTGGGACTGCCCCCTGCACGGCTCGCGCTTCGGCGCCGACGGTGAGGTCCTCGACGGCCCGGCCACCTGCGGGCTCGGCACGGGGTAGGTCCGGCGAGCGGGTGCGTGGGTGCAACGATCGGGCGCATGAGCGACGACACCCGGACCATGCGCGAGCGGATGCTCGCCGGTGACCCCTACATCGCCGACGACCCCGACCTGGCCCGCGAGAGCCTGTGGGCGCGCGACCTCGCCCACCGGATCAACCAGCTGGCACCGAGCGACCGGGCGACCCGGCACGAGCTGCTCCGGGAGCTGCTCGGCGGGTTCGGGGAGGACTCCGACATCCGGCCGCCGTTCCACTGCGACTACGGCTACCAGACGACGATCGGCTCGCACACGTTCGTGAACTTCGGCCTCATGTGCCTCGACGTCGCCCGGGTCACCATCGGGGACCACGTGCAGATCGGGCCGAACGTGCAGCTGCTGACGCCCACCCACCCGATCGACCCCGACCTGCGTCGCCAGGAGTGGGAGGGCGCGCAGCCCATCACCATCGGCGACAACGTGTGGCTCGGCGGTGGCGTGATCGTCGGTCCGGGCGTCACCATCGGTGAGAACACCGTGGTCGGTGCCGGAGCCGTCGTCGTGGGTGACCTGCCCGCGAACGTGGTCGCGGTCGGCACGCCGGCGAGGGTCGTGAAGCGCCTCGACGGCTGAACGGCCCCGACCCCCGGTGGTTGAGGAGGTTGCGCTGGCAACCGTCTCGAAACCACCGCACCCGCCGACCGGCCTCAGCCGGCGAGCATGATCCCGACGAAGAGGGTGGCCAGCGCGGTGAGGCCGGTGAGGGCGCCGAAGATCGCCATCGTCCGGCGCGAGCTCGCCCTGGCGTGGACGATGGCGGTCACGCCGGAGGCGAGCACGAGCACGTACTTCAGCATCAGCGTGTGCTGGAAGGCGTCACTGTCGTCGTCGGCGGCCATCACGTTCCAGACGCCGGTCACGACCAGCACCGCGAAGGCCGGCCACGCGACACGGTTGAACGCGTTGGCGGCGGCCTTGGGCACGTCGGTGCCGGCGGCCCGCAGGGCCGGCACGAGCGCGGCGAGCGTGATCTGGCCCCCCACCCAGACGGTGGCGGCCAGCACGTGCAGGAAGAGCCGGATCGTCTCGGCGTCGATGTCCATCACGGGGGCCAGCATGCCATCGGGCAGGATCCGGTCATGCGCAGGCTCCTGGTCGTCCACCACTCCCCCACTCCGACCG
>JAOPXF010000462.1 GCA_025965295.1 Nocardioides sp. | reverse complement strand
CGAGCACCGTGATCTCCTTGCGCAGGATCCGCACGCACGCGGAGTGGAAGGTCGAGACCCACATGATCCGGGCGCGCTTGCCGACCAGCTCCTCGACACGCTCCTTCATCTCGGCCGCGGCCTTGTTGGTGAACGTGATCGCCAGGATCGAACCGGGGTGCGCCTTGCGCTCGGAGATCAGCCAGGCGATCCGGCGGGTCAGCACCCGGGTCTTGCCGGAGCCGGCGCCGGCGACGACGAGCAGCGGCGCGCCCTCGTGGACGACCGCGGCGCGCTGCGGGTCGTTGAGTCCCTCGAGCAGCTCGTCACGGGTCGGGCCGCGGCGCGTGGTGCGCGGCTCGTCGGTGGCTGGCGGCTCCAGGCCGGGCAGGGGGACAGGCATGCTCATCTCGACACCAACCCTACGTGCCGGGACGGACAGCCGGAGAGGGCGGATACTGGAGCCATGGCGACCCCGACCCAGGTCCTGATCGTGGGCTCCGGCCCCGTCACGGACGCCCTCGTGCCCATGGTCAGCGCCCTCGGCTGGGGGAGCCTCGTGACCGACGCCGTGCCCGAGGTCGGCAGCGGGCTGGACGCCGTGGTCGTGACCAGCCACCACGAGGACGTCGACGGCCCGGCCATCGCGGCCGCGCTGGCAGCGGGCACGCCGTACGTCGGGGCGATGGGCTCGCGCCGGACCCAGGCGCGGCGCCGCGAGTGGCTGCTCGCGCACGGAGTCACCGACGAGGCGCTGGCCGCGCTGCACGCCCCGATCGGCCTCGACATCGGCGCCGACGAGCCGGGCGAGATCGCGGTGTCGATCCTCGCCGAGATCGTGGCCGTGCGCCGCGGCGCGGGCGCGGCTGCGGCGTCCGTCAGCGCCCGGGACGGGTCGATCCACCCCGACCTCGAGCCGGGGACGGCGACCTGCCCGGGCGGCTGACGCGTCGCCGGGGCGCGGACCCTTATGCCGGCCCGCCCGTGCGGGAGCCTCGACGGGACGCGGCGCGTCACACTGGCATGAGAGTCGAGCCGCATGGTCTCGGCGGACAGTTCGTCGCGTGCCTCCTCGCCCTGGGGTTGACCGGGTGCACGGGCGCTCCCGGGCCCGCGAGCTCGCCGTCGCCGTCGCTGTCGCCGTCGCCGTCGCCGTCGCCCGTGCTACCGGCGCCGCGCTCGTCCGGTGCGGCGGCCACGACGCACGACCACGTCGTCGCGACCCGGAGGTTCTCGGCCTGGTTGCTGCACGCGGTGCCGATGCCGCCGGGGGCTCGAGAGTGGCACCGCTCGCCCACCGCGCACTACCGCCGCGGATCCGTCGGCATCGGCCCCTCGGACCCGAGGTTCACCCGCACGACATGGTGGACCGTCTCGCTGTCGAGCGACGCGCTCGTCTCCTGGCTGCGCCATCACGCCCCACGGGCCCTGCGGCCGGAGCCCGGCTCCGGGGCGTCGGTGGAGTCCATGGGCGTCTGGGAGAGGGACCAGGACTTCGTGGCGCCGAGCACGAGGGCGCACACCTCGGGGTGGGTGAACTTCGCCTTCATGCCCCGCGGCGACGGTCTGGTGGTCCGGGCGGACACGTTCGTCGCCGCTCGCTTCGCCCGGACCGTCCTGGTGCCGAGCGACGCCACATCCGTGAGGATCCGGCGGACCGAGCGGTCGACCCGACCGCACCCGCGGCCGCACCGGGCCCTGCGCACCGTCCGTGACCCGCGAGCCGTCGCCGCCCTCGTCGAGATGGTCAACGCCCTGCCCGGCGCGATGACGACGGCGTTCGTCGCGTCCTGTCCGTCGAGCGTGACCCAGCAGCGCTACTCGATGACGTTCGCCAGCCCGCACGGCCAGTACGTCGCCTCGCTGCCGACCACCAACTGCTGGCCCCGGCTCGCGCTGGAGCGCGACGGCGAGCGAGCCGGACCACCCCTCGACCCGGGCCCGTTCACCCGGGCCGCTGACGGTTACCTGGGACCCGGCCGGTCAGAGCCGGTGCACGGGTGACCAGAAGACGGCGACCGCGATGTTCGCGACCGTGAGCAGCAGCAGGCCTGCCCACAGCCCCTGGGGGATGCGCTCCTTGCGTGCGTTCGCCATGACGAGGATCAGGATCACCAGACCGACCGCGAACTTCACGCCCACCTTGGCGTGGTCGACGCCGGCGTCACCTGCCTCGAGCACGCCCACCAGCAGCAGGCCGGCCAGGAAGGCCGTGCCGATCCCGTCGCGCATGGCGGCGTTGACGGTCTTCTCCGGCTGCCCGGCCTGGACGACCAGGCCACCGAACAGCGCCGCGAAGCCGAGGATGTGCAGCATGAGCAGGACCAGCCGCAGGGTCTCCATGGCCAGATCGTAGGGCTCAGCGCCGGCGCCGGGCAGTGGTACCGGGCCGGAAGCTTGTTGCACATCGTTTGCAACTGAGAAGTTGACGCTCCTAGGATGAAGCCGTGACTCCGACGACGATCGACCGACCGGCCCGCCGCCCGCTGAGCGCGGAGGAGAAGGGCAGCCTGGTCCGGACTCTGGGGTTCGTCCTCTTCCTGCACCTGCTCGGCTGGGGCCTGCTGCTCGGCGTCGTGGCGCCCCACGACTACGAGGTCGGCGGCACGGTGCTGGGCGTCGGCCTCGGGCTCACGGCGTACACCCTCGGCATGCGACACGCCTTCGACGCCGATCACATCGCCGCCATCGACAACACCACCCGCAAGCTGATGGCCGAGGGCAAGCGCCCGATGAGCGTCGGCTTCTGGTTCAGCCTCGGTCACTCCTCCGTCGTCTTCGTCATGGTCCTCGGCATCGCGCTCGGCGTCCGCGCCCTCTCCAGCGGCATCGGCGACGACAACTCGACCCTCCAGCAGGTCACCGGCGTCTGGGGCACCTCGATCAGCGGTCTCTTCCTGCTGCTCATCGGCCTGATCAACCTCGCCGCCCTCATCGGCATCGTGAACGTCTTCCGCGAGATGCGCTCGGGCCACTTCGACGAGGCCGAGCTCGACCGTCACCTCGACAACCGCGGCCTCCTGAACCGGATCCTCGGCCGCGTCACCCGGGCGGTGACCAAGCCGTGGCACATGTTCCCCACGGGGTTCCTCTTCGGCCTGGGCTTCGACACGGTCTCCGAGATCGGCCTGCTGGTCATCGCCGGCGGCGCCGTCGCCGCGAGCCTGCCGTGGTGGGCCGTGCTGACCCTGCCGATCCTCTTCGCCGCCGGCATGTCCCTGCTCGACACCCTCGACGGCGCGTTCATGAACGTCGCGTACGGCTGGGCCTTCGCCCGGCCGGTGCGCAAGATCTACTACAACCTCACCGTCACCGCGCTCTCCGTCGCGGTCGCCCTCATCATCGGCGGCATCGAGCTGATCGGACTCCTGGCCGACAAGACCGGCATCACGACCGGCCCGCTGGCCGCCATCGCCGGCGTCGACCTCGAGTACGTCGGCTACGGCATCGTGCTGCTCTTCGTCGTGACCTGGGCCCTGTCGGTCGCGATCTGGAAGCTCGGCCGGATCGACGAGCGGTGGAGCGCGCACCTCTCCCGCTGACTCAAACCCATGTCCCGCAGCACCGGCTCCGCGGGACAAGAGTTTCCCCAGGCGGTCCGTGGACACCCTTTCTGCCAGCGAGCCCGAATCGCGGGCTCGAACCAGAAAGGTCATCGCATGAAGTTTCTCGGGACCCGGAGCGTCGTGACGCTCCTCTGTCTGCTGTCGTCCGGAGCCATGCTCCAGCTCACGGGCGCTAGCGCAGCCAACGCGACCGTCTCCTGCTTCGATGCCGGCACCGGCCAGAACAAGCACGAGCACTGCGACGGCCTGCACGACGAGTACCTCGGCTCCAAGTTCACCGGCACGGCAGACTTCTGGGACGGCACGATCCAGAACCAGGAGACCCAGCTCCTTATCAACGGCTCGCTCAAGGACAAGGTGGTCGACGGCAACTGCACCTGGATGCGCGCCTTCGTCAAGAGCAACTACTGGCCGGACGGCAACTACCTGAACGACCCCAAGTGGAAGAACTGCAACGACAGCAAGGCCCTCCCCGTCGGCATGGACCTCCATGGCGCTTGGACATACCCGGGCGCCAAGATCGAGATCCAGCACTGCCAGGAGTTCGGTGCCCAGCAGGACTGCACCACGTTCTTCACGCGCAAGGTCCCCGGCTGAGCGCAGCCGCAGCTATTCCGCTCACTGTGCGACCCACCCGCCTCGGCCGGTGGGTCGCACCGCGTTGGGCGAGTCGGGTTCCCGCCGGGGTCCCGTCCCGACGCTCCGGGCGGTAGCATGGGTGTCAGCACCGTCCCGCAGTGCTGTTTCGTCGAGCGCCAGCTCGTGCCCTGCGGTCGGTGACGCGACACCGGTGGACAGCCGGGTCGCGTCGTGGAGTGGCCAC
Organism: Nocardioides sp.; assembly: GCA_025965295.1. Taxonomy (GTDB): domain Bacteria; phylum Actinomycetota; class Actinomycetes; order Propionibacteriales; family Nocardioidaceae; genus Nocardioides. Next base: position 1,222 of record JAOPXF010000462.1, on the reverse strand, counting down.
CGAGGCCGCCCCGCCCACGTGCCCTCGCCGTGCCGGCCCCGAGCCGTGACGGCGGTGCACATCGCCTCGGCCACCACGCCGCGGCGCTCCAGAGGAGGAGCTCTTGGCCAGACGAGGCCAGCACCAGTCCGGCGCCACCCGCACCGCCCCGCGCACCCGTCGCGGCGGTCGTGCCCTCGACAACGAGGGCATCATCCCGGTCCTCGCCCGCGCCGTGCGCGAGGTCGAGACCGGCGTGCAGCGCGGCCCCGTCGCGGGGTCGCTCCGGACCAAGTTCCAGGTGGTCGCCCTGCTGGTCCGCGAGGAGCGGGCCCGCGTGAAGGCCGACGCCGACAGCACCGAGGCGCAGCGTGCCGAGCAGCTCAAGCGCCTCGACGGGATCGCGACGATCCTCGCCAAGACCGCCGCCCGTGACACCTCGCTGCTGATGCTGCTCGCCGAGGACGCCGTCGTCACGGACGCCGCCCGGTCACTGCGCCGGACCATGCTCGAGGCGGGCGGCGCGGAGGCGCCCCCGGAGGAGGAGGAACCGGCCGAGCCGTCGGCGGCCCCCACCCAGACCGAGCGCCGGGTGGTCCCCCAGTCGGTCGTCTCGCGGCAGCTCGCCAACCCCTTCCTCACCCCCGACTTCTCGGCGGCCCGTCGGCCGGCCACCCCGCGCCGCCTGGCCACCTGGGAGCTCCTGGGTCCCCTCTTCAAGTCGTTCGAGTACGGCGGGGCGTCGTCCTGCATGGACCTCCCCGACCCCACCTCGCTGAAGGCACCCGGTGACCACGAGCTGATGCGGCACCAGGCCCAGGTCGTGGCCGCGGCCGCCGCCGGACACCGCACCTTCCTGCTCGCCGACGAGCCCGGCCTCGGCAAGACCGCCCAGGCCCTGCTCGCCGCCCAGGCAGCCGACGCCTACCCGTTGCTGGTGGTCGTCCCCAACGTCGTCAAGACCAACTGGGCCCGCGAGGCCGCGCTCTGGACGCCGAAGCACCCCTCCACCGTGATCCACGGCGACGGGCACGAGATCGACGGCTTCGCCGACATCGTGATCGTCTACTACGAGGTGCTCGACCGGCTCGTCGGCTGTCTCGGAGACTTCGTCTTCCGCGGCATGGTGGTCGACGAGGCGCACTTCATCAAGAACCGCACCTCGCAGCGCTCCCTGCACTCTCTCCAGCTGTCCGAGCGTATCAGCGCCCGCACGGCCAGGACCCTGCTGATTGCGCTGAAC
>JAOPXF010000446.1 GCA_025965295.1 Nocardioides sp. | reverse complement strand
GGCAGGAAGCGCTCGATGACGTCCTTGAGGCACTCGGTCGCCGGCACGTCGCCGTCGATGCCGTCGTAGCGGGGGTCCCCGGCCTGCGAGTACTCGTTGTCGGCGGCGATCTCGGGCGGCGGGGTGTCGAAGGAGCGGCGCCAGAGCATGAACTGCTCCTCGCCGTACTGCTCGAGCGTCTCCTTCTTGTCCTTGCCCTGGAGCGCGCCGTAGTGGCGCTCGTTGAGCCGCCACGAGCGGCGTACCGGGATCCAGTGCCGGTCGGCGGCGTCGAGGGCGATGCACGCGGTGTTGATCGCGCGCCGCTGGACGGACGTGTGCACGACGTCGGGCAGCAGCCCGGCCTCCCGCATCAGCACCCCGCCCCGCTCGGCCTCGGCCCGGCCCTTGTCGGTGAGGGCCACGTCGACCCAGCCGGTGAAGAGGTTCTTGGCGTTCCACTCGCTCTCACCGTGGCGGAGCAGGATGAGGGTGTACGTCATGGCTACTCCGTGGGAGACGCGGACGGGCTGCCCGACGGAGTGGACGTGTCGAGGCCGTCGTAGATGCCCTCGTCGAGGACGACGGGGACCTTCATCACGACCCTCTCGCCGTCGCCGAAGCTCAGGGTGACCGGGACGAACTCCCCGGCCTTGAAGTCGCCGGAGACGGGCACGCCGCCCTTGTCGGCGAGGTTGACCAGCCCGCCCGGGGGGATCGTGATCGCCGAGAAGTCACCGACCTGGATCGTGTTGCCCTCGGCGCCCGCGAGCGAGTCGACGGTGGCCTCGTGCTCCTGGTCGTTGTTCGAGAGCGAGGCGATGAAGGTGCCGGAGCCGTCCTGCTTCGACACGATCACGGCGCCGAGCACGTCCACCTTGGCGTCGCGGTTGTTGACCCCGGCGGCCGGTGTGTAGTCCCGGTCGGTCGCGTAGTTGAAGCCACACGCCGTCAGCGCGGGGGTGGCGAGCAGCAGCGCGCCCAGGGCGAGTGCGGTGGAGCGTCGGAGGTGCATCTTCAGCCTTCGCAGGTCGTCGGCGGGCGCCCGGTCAGGAGCGGTGCCGGTACGGCGGTGTGCGGAGCACAGGAGTCGGTGGACAGCCTAGCGGTCGCCCCGGAGGTCACTGGGAGAGGCCGACGGCGTTCCCGGCGACGAGCAGGCCGACGATCACGAGGCCGGTGTAGACACAGGCCAGGACGAGCAGCTTGGCGGCCCCGATCCGCAGCGCGATCCGCAGCGGGAGGTGCCGCTGGCCGTCCTCGTTGTCGGCCACCAGGCCCGGCAGCGCGACCAGCACGTGCACCCCGATGCCCAGGAGCGCGGCGAGCACGGTGATCGCGATCTCCGGTGGGTCGCCGTGCGCGTCGCCGCCCCACCCGCCGTACGACAGGAACGCGGGGTAGAGAGCGAAGGAGACGGCCCACGGCACCCAGGAGAGCAGCCCCGTGCGCAGGACGACGTTGCCCATCAGTCCCGCCACCAGCGACAGGAGATAGGCGCTGCCGGCGGTGACGCCGTTGGCGACCGAGAGCGGTACGACGAGCAGCACGCCGCAGATCAGGGCGAACCACACGGTGCCGGGATCGAGGCGGTCCTGGGCGACCGGCTTGCCGGCGGCGTCGTGGGCGGCGTCGCGCCGGCGGTCGACGAGGTCGTTGTGCCAGCCGAGGACGGCCTGGCCGACGAGGACGGTCGCGAAGACGAGCCCCAGCTCGCGGCTGCTCCGCCCGGCGAGGGCGGCCGCGGCGGCGACGCCGGCGGCGGTCAGGAGGGCCTGGCGCGGGTGCGCGGCGCGCACCAGCAGGACGGGGCCGAGGTCGGCGACCGAGAAGCGGCCCGACGCGCGTCGCTGCGGCTCCGGGCCGGCCGTGACCTTGGACGCCAGCGGCTCGGGAGCCGGGTCCGGGACGGTCCCCGTCGTGGGGTCGGAGGCCCCGTCCGCGTCGGCCCGCTTCCTGCGCGAACGCCTGGTGATCGCCATGCCCGCAGTATCGACCACGAGGCGCCGCCACGACGCGATTCGGGTCTCTTCGGCCGGGCGAGCCGCGCCCCTGGCGCCCGGCCCACCATACGAGGGCGGGATCTGTCAAGCCCGCATTGTGCCTCTGACCTGCGCAAACGCGAACGTGGCCCGTCCGAACGCGTGTTAGAATGGTCACCTAGGAAGGGGTACCTGACATATGACTTTCACCGTCGGCGAAACGGTTGTTTACCCGAATCACGGGGCCGCGATCATCGAGGACATCGAGATGCGGACCATCAAGGGAGAAGACCGGGAGTACCTCGTTCTTCGGATTGTCGCGCAACAGGACCTGGTCGTTCGCGTCCCGGCCTGCAACCTCGATCTGGTCGGGGTCCGCGACGTCGTGGACAAGGCCGGGCTGGACCGGGTGTTCGACGTCCTGAGGGCCGCCCACGTGGAGGAGCCGACCAACTGGTCGCGCCGCTACAAGGCCAATCTCGAGAAGCTGCACAGCGGGGACGTCATGAAGGTGGCCGAGGTCGTCCGCGACCTGTGGCGCCGCGAGCGTGACCGGGGTCTGTCGGCCGGCGAGAAGCGGATGCTGGCCAAGGCGCGCCAGATCCTCGTCTCCGAGCTGGCGCTGGCCGAGCACACCAACGAGGACAAGGCCGAGGCCATCCTCGACGAGGTTCTCGCCTCCTGAGCTCCACTGCTCCACACGTTGCCCCCGGGTCCATCCCGGGGGCAACGTCCATTTCACGGCCCGGACGTCATACGTTGTGGTTGCCATGACGACCGATTCGTACGACGTCCCCGACGCCCCGCCGGCCCTGGGCGCGGTGGTGGAGGAGGGCCGGGGCTCGCTGCCGTTCGCGCTGATCCACGGCGAGGCGCTGGTCGCGTGCGCCGCCTGGGCCCTCGGCGACTCCGGGGTCAGCGCCGTGGACCTCGGCACCCAGTGGGCTGCGCTGGTCGAGTCCGGGGAGCCCTTCGTGCTCCACGACGTGCTCTGCCCGATGACCCCGGCCTGGTTCATCGCCGAGTGCGTGTCCGCCGCGGTCGACCGCGACGTGGTCGTCGTCGGCGTACGCCCGGTGACCGACACCGTCAAGCACCTCGACGACGGCCTGGTCGGGGCGACCGTCGACCGCGGCTCGCTGGTCACGGTCGCCTCGCCGGTCGTGCTGCCCGCCGGTGTGGTCGCGGCCCTCGACGGCCTGCCCAGCCTCGACTTCGCCGAACTGGTCGCCGCCCTGGGCGCCCGCTTCCCGGTCGAGCTGGTCGGGGCACCCGCCACCGCCCGCCGGGTCGCCTCCGAGGCCGACGTCCGGCTGCTCGAGGCGCTCACCGGTCGCTAGCCGGGATAGTCCGTGACGTTTCCGGGGTAGATCGGCCCGTCCGACCCCGGAGACGTCACGGACTATCCCGACAGCCGGCCCGCCAGCTCGACGTCCTCGGGGAACGTGATCTTGAGGTTCAGCGGGGTGCTGGGGACGGCGGCGATCGCGACCTCGGCGTACCGCTCCAGGCAGCCGGCCGTGTCGGTGCCGTCGAACCCGTCGGCGTCCGCGAGCCGGTAGGCCGCGAGCAGCTCGGTCGCGCGGAACGCCTGCGGGGTCTGCACGCCCACCAGGGGTCCCGGCACGGCGGCGAGCTCGGCCGTGAGCAGCTGGGTGAGGCGTACGACGGGGAGCGCGCCGCCGTGCTCGCGGGCGGCGGCGATCGTGGCCGACCACAGGGGCACGCCGGCCAGCGGCCGGGCGCCGTCGTGGATCGCGACCACGTCGACCTCGCCGGACTCGATCTCCCCGGCGAGCGCCCGGATCGCGTTCCACTCCGAGCCGTGCCGCGTCTCGGCCCCGTCCACCACCACGACCTCACGGTCGCCGAGGTGCGGCGCGACCGCGTCGGCCACCGCGTCCCGCTCGTCGGGGCGCACCACCAGCAGCACCCGGCGTACGTCGGGCAGCGCCAGGGCGTCGCGCAGCGACCAGACGAGCACGGGCACGTCGCCGAGCGGGAGCAGCACCTTGTTGACGTCGGCGCCCACGCGGCTGCCCGAGCCCGCGGCGAGGATCACGACGGCGGCGGGCATGCGCGGAGTCTACGAAGGCCGCCCGCGTCCGTGCGGCCCGGCCCGTCGGGACGCGTACCGATGTGTTTTCACGGCTGTTACACGACGAAACAGCCCAACAACACGACCGCCCTACGTTCGGGACACGAGGAGAGGACACCGATGAGAGATCTCCGCAGGACGGCCGCCGCCAGGGGCGGCGGGACGTGAACGCACCGGGCTCCGGGGGTGGCCGCAGGGCCGAGGAGTGGCAGCCCGTCTGCCGGGTCGCCGAGCTGGAGGTCGAGCGTGGCGCCACGGCTCTCGTCCACGGCCAGGCCATCGCGATCTTCCGCACCCAGGACGACCAGGTCTACGCGTTGGGCAACCACGACCCCTTCGCCAAGCAGTCGGTCCTGGCCCGGGGCATCGTGGGCACTCGCGGGGAGACACCGTTCGTGGCCTCGCCCCTGCACAAGCATGCGTTCGACCTGCGCAGCGGCAGGTGTCTCGACGACCGGAACGTCTCGGTCCCGGCCTACGACGTCCGGGTGATCGAGGGGGTGGTCCTCGTGGGTCACCGCAAGCCGGACGCGGCCTGACTCGAGCGCCGCGCGTGCCCCACTCAACGATCGGGGGTGTGGAGCAGGGCGGTCGCGATCGCGGCGACGCCCTCGCCGCGGCCGGTGAGGCCCAGCCCGTCGGTCGTTGTCGCGGAGACCGTGACCGGAGCACCGACCGCCCCCGAGAGCGCGGCCTCGGCCTCCGCGCGCCGCGGCCCCAGGCGCGGCCGGTTGCCGATCACCTGGACGGCGACGTTCGCGACCTCGAAGCCGGCGGCGCGCACCC
>JAOPXF010000438.1 GCA_025965295.1 Nocardioides sp. | reverse complement strand
GTGTCCCCGGCCAGGGCCGCCCGAAGTCGTGGGTCGATGTCGACGGTGTGCTCCACCCCGTCCTCGCTGACCAGCAGCAGGCGCTTCCCGTCGTCGCTCACTCCGGCGAGCGTGAGGTGCGCCATGGGTGGTCCTGCTCCTGCCAACATCGTGTCTTCGGTGGGGCGAGCCTACGCCAGCGGGAGGGGCGTCACGGCGCAGTGGCGCGGCGTGCCTCGGACGGATCCAGCGACGTCGGCCGCCGGTCGGTAACCTCCGAGCGTGCCAACCTCCGAGCCGTCCGCCACCCTGGTCGTCGCCGACCTGGTCGGCATCTTCGTCTTCGCCATCTCCGGCGCCCTGGTCGCCGTCCGCAAGGACCTCGACGTGTTCGGCGTCCTGGTGCTCGCGGGTACGACGGGGCTCGGCGGCGGCTTCCTGCGCGACGTCCTGATCGGGGCGACCCCGCCGGCGGCCCTCGCCGACTGGCGCTACCTGCTGGTGCCGGTCGGGGCCGGCCTGCTGACCTTCTGGTTCCACCCGACCCTGGGCCGCCGGGAGCGGACCATCAATGTCTTCGACGCGTTCGGCCTCGGGCTCTTCTGCGTGGCCGGGGCGCTCAAGGCCCTCGAGTACGGGCTGGGCCCGGTGCCGGCCGCGCTGATGGGGATGGTGACCGGGATCGGCGGCGGCATGGCCCGCGACCTGCTCACCTCGCGGGTGCCGACCATCTTCCGGGACGAGCTGTACGCCACCCCGGCGCTCTCCGGCGCCACCATCGCGGTCGTCGGCAGCCGCCTCGACCTCCCGGTGCTGGTGTGCGCCTCCGTCGGCGCGACCGTGTGCACCCTGTGGCGGCTGCTGGCCATGTGGCGCCAGTGGCACGCCCCGATGCCCCGCGGGCCCGCCAGCGTCTGACGGGCCGGGCCGTTCAGCCGCCGAGCGGATCGCCCACCGGGAGCTGGACGTGCGGGTAGCTGCCGGCAGCGTCGACCGCGACCGTGCAGTCACCGGTGGAGATCGTGCAGGTCAGCAGCGTGAGCGGGTCGTCCTCGGACCTCTCGAGCGCGATCACCGCGATCGTGTCCCGGCTCAGCCACTCGTAGCCCGTGGAGAAGAAGTAGCCGTCCAGCGCCGGGGTCACGTCGCGGCCGGATGCCACGTCGAGGACCGAGAGGGTCTCGTCGTCGGGGGCGTAGTACGTCGCGTCGGGGGAGAGCACGCCGGACGACGGCATCACCTCGCCGAGTGGTCGGGAGGCGTCGTACGACCGGCCGACCCTGACACCGTCGTCGCCGTAGAGCGCGAGCACTCCGTCCCGTACGTCGATCAGCCAGTTCTGCACGCTGCCACCGGGGTCCAGAGCGGTGCTCCTCCCGGTCGCGAGGTCGTGCGCCGCGATGCCGTCGTCCTCGTGCCAGTACGCCGTGCTGCCGTCGATCGCGACGAACTGCGACATCGAGGTGTCGTCGGTCTGCGGGGCCACCCGCTCGACCGAGGTGACGTCCGTGGCCAGGTCGTGCACGACGTACTCCCGGGTCCCGCGCTGCACCCACCCGGCGAGCGTGCCGCCGGGGTCGCTCACCAGGTGCGGGTGGCGAAGGTCGATCTCGCCGATCCGCTGCACCCCCGTCGGGGTGGTCTCGTAGACGTCTCCCTTCGAGGCGAAGACGTAGCCGGCCGCGGTCCGGACGAAGGCGTCGACCGGGTGCCCGAGGTCCCGGGTGGTGCCGCCCTCGTGGAGCACGGAACCGGTGGTCCAGGCGATGGCGGCGTGCGTGCCCGGGTCGTTGGCCACGGGGGTCTGCCCGCGTCCCGGGCCGCTGCCGTCCCCCGTCAGGGAGCCGGCGGCGAGGGCGCCGACCACGGCCACCGCGGCCACCGACGTCAGTCCGACCAGGCCACGGCGGCGAATCCGCCGATCACCGGCACGGACCAAGGCGTCGAGGTCGGGGACGTCGAAGTCGACGGTCTCGGCGCGATCGTGGAGCAGGGTCTTCAGCTTCTCGGTCATCGGTTCACCACCAGGTCGTTGAGGGGGAGCAGGTCCGGGTCGTCCCCGAGCCGCTCGCGGAGCTTCGTCAGGGCCGCGGACACCTGGCTCTTGACGGTGCCGACGGCGCAGCCCATGGCGTCGGCGGTCTGTGCCTCGGTGAGGTCCTCGTAGTAGCGGAGCACCACGGCCGCCCGCTGGCGGACGGGGAGGTCCAGGAGCGCCTCCCAGAGCCAGGCGCTCTGGGTGACGCTGTCGTCGTGCCCGGGCGTGCCTTGATCGGGCGGGCTCTCGGTGCTGCGCTCGTGCGACCACCGCTTGCGGCGGAACCACGAGATCGCTGTCGTCGTGATCGCCTTGCGCGTGTAGGCCTCGGCGTTGCCCTTGTCCCGCAGCCGCGGCCACGCGACGTACGTCTTGGTCAGGGCCTCCTGGACGAGGTCCTGGGCGAGGGCGACGTCGCCGACCATCAGGTAGGCCGCCCGGTGCAGGGCCGCGGAGCGAGCCGTCACGAACTCCGCGAACTCCGCCTTGTCCCGTTGCGCCATGAGATCCCCTCGTCCGTTCCGGGCTCTCCCGTCGGGCCCGTTGCCCACCCAGACGCGGCGGGACCCGTGAAAGGTTCGCTCAGTCCCCGAGGACCCGTCGCAGGTAGGGATTGGCGAAGACGCGGTCGGGGTCGAGCTTGTCGCGCAGCGAGAGGAACTCCTCGAAGCGCGGGTACGCCGACGCGAGGTCGGCCGCGGTGCGGGTGTGCACCTTGCCCCAGTGGGGACGGCCGTCGTGGGCGCGCAGGATCGGCTCCAGGAGCGCGAAGTACGCCGTGTGGTCGGCGTCGCGGTGGGTGTGGAACGCCAGGTAGAAGGAGTCGCGCCCGGAGGCCGTCGACAGCGGGATGTCGTCGGCCGGGGCGACCCGGATCTCGACCGGGAAGCTGATCGTGAGGTCCGAGGCGTCGACCGCGCGGCGGACCTCGCGGAGCGCGTCCAGCCCGGCCGCGCGGGGCAGGGCGTACTCCATCTCGCGGAAGACGACGTCGCGGCGGGCGGTGAAGACCCGGTGGGCGACGTCGCTGTAGGTGCGCGCGCCGAGGACCCGGGCGGACAGCCGGTTGATCCGCGGGATCAGCCGCGGCGCCCGGTTGGCGCCGGCGGTCAGGGCACCGAAGACGGTGTTGGACAGGAAGTCGTCGTCGAGCCAGGCCCGCCAGCGAGGGAGCGGCTGGGCCTCGGACGGGTCGGCGTCGAGGCGACTGTTGCGCTTGGTGAGCATGCGGTCGGTGTGCGGGAACCAGTACATGTCGACGTGGTGGCTCTCGGCCGTCATCCGGTCGAAGGAGCCGAGCGCCTCGTCCCACCCCATCGGCTGCTCATGGGCCTCGAGGAGGAACAGCGGCTCGACGCGGAACGTCACCGTGGTGAGGATGCCCAGCGCGCCGAGGCCGACCCGGGCCACCTCCAGCACGTCGGGGTTCTCGTCGGCCGTGGCCCGCAGCACCTCGCCCGTGCCGGTGACCAGCTCCAGCCCGGCGACCTGGGCGGCCAGTCCGGCGTCGACGCCCCCGGTCCCGTGGGTGCCGGTCGAGATGGCGCCGGCCAGGGTCTGCTCGGCGATGTCGCCCATGTTGTGCAGGCTCAGGCCGAGCCGTTCCAGCCCGGCGTTCAGCACCTTCAGCTGGGTGCCGGCCAGCGCGGTGACGGTCATCGCGTCCCGGTCGACGCCGACGATGCCGGTCATGGCGCCGGGGGTGAGCATGGCCCCCTCGGGGGCGGCGATCGCGGTGAAGCTGTGTCCGGTCCCCACCATCTTCACGGTGGACCCCTCGGCCCGGGCCCGCTCGACCGCGGACACGACGGCGGCGGTGTCCGCGGGCTGCTCGACCCGGGTGGGCCGGGCCGACTCGAGGCCCGACCAGTTGCTCCACTCGCTCACGGCGCAAGACTAGGTGAGCAATGTGACCGTGGACCGTCAGGCGACGAGTCGACCGTCCATGATGTGGACGACACGGTCGCAACGCTCGGCGAGGCCTTCGTC
>JAOPXF010000425.1 GCA_025965295.1 Nocardioides sp. | reverse complement strand
GAAGACCGAGTCCCACGACCCGAAGGTCCCCGATGCCTGGAAGGCGTTCATGCGGACCGGGTGGGGCGACCGGGAGCTCGACCTCCCCGCGCACCCGGTCGCGGAGCACGCGGCCCGCCGCCGGGCCGCGCTGGCCGAGACGTTCCCCGACGAGCGCCTGGTCCTTCCCGCGGGCGGCTACAAGGTGCGCTCCTACGACACCGACTACCGCTTCCGCCCGGACACCGCGCACACCTACTACTCCGGCAACCAGACGAGCGACGCCGTCCTGGTGATCGAGGGGGGCGAGTCGGTGCTGTACGCCCGGCCGCGCTCCTCCCGCGAGACCGACGAGTTCTTCCGCGACCGGCAGTACGGCGAGCTCTGGGCCGGCCGGCGCCCCTCGCTGCACGAGATGTCGAGCTCGCTGGGTCTGCCCGTGCGCCACATCGACGACCTGCCCGGCGCCCTGACTGGATCCGGCAAGACCCGCGTGCACCGCGGGCTGTCCGCCACGGTCGACAGCCTGGTGGCCGGCGACCAGTCCCACGACGACGAGCTCGCCCGGGTGATGTCCGAGATGCGGCTCATCAAGGACGACTGGGAGGTCGGCGAGCTCCAGCAGGCCTGCGACATCACCGCTCTCGGCTTCGAGGACTCCGTGCGCGAGTGGGACGACGTCCTGAAGTACGGCGAGCGCTGGATCGAGGGCACGTTCTTCCGCCGGGCCCGCGCGATGGGCAACGACATCGGCTACGACTCCATCGTCGGTGGCGGCAAGCACGCCACGACGTTGCACTGGATCGAGAACTCCGGGCCGATCACGCCGGGTGAGCTGGTGCTGCTGGACATGGGCGTCGAGGGCCACAACCTCTACACCGCCGATGTCACCCGCACGCTGCCCGTCGACGGCCGGTTCACCGACACCCAGCGCCACCTCTACGACCTGGTCTTGGAGGCCCAGCAGGCCGGCATCGACGCCGTGCGCCCCGGCGTACGCTTCGCGGCCGTTCACGAGGCGTCGATGACCGTGCTGGCCCACGGCCTCGACCGGATGGGGCTGCTGCCGGTCTCGGTCGACGAGGCGCTGTCGCCCGACAGCAAGGTCTACTCCCGTTGGACCCTGCACGGCACCAGCCACATGCTCGGCATGGACGTCCACGACTGCGGCCAGGCCTCCGCCGAGGCCTACCCGCAGGGCGACCTGGCCGAGGGCATGGTGCTGACGGTCGAGCCGGGTCTGTACTTCCAGGAGGACGACCTCCTGGTCCCCGAGGAGCTGCGCGGCATCGGCATCCGGATCGAGGACGACGTCCTCGTCACCGCCGACGGCTCGCGCAACCTCTCCGCCTCGCTCCCCCGCACCTCGGCCGACGTCGAGGCCTGGATGGGCGCCCAGCGGCGCTGACCTGCGTCGGGGATCACTCGCCGCTCGCCGCGTGGCGAGTCGCCCGTACGGGTACGGGTCGAGGTGACCTCCGACCCGCACGACCACTTCGTCCACGTCCGCGGCGCCAGCGAGCACAACCTGCGCAACGTCGACGTCGACATCCCCCGCGACGCGATGGTGGCGTTCACCGGGGTCTCCGGCTCGGGCAAGTCCTCGCTGGCCTTCGGCACGCTGTACGCCGAGGCGCAGCGCCGCTACTTCGAGTCGGTGGCGCCGTACGCCCGCCGGCTGCTCCAGCAGGTCGGCGCCCCGCACGTGCAGGAGATCACGGGGCTGCCGCCGGCGGTGGCCCTGCAGCAGCGCCGCGGGGCCGCCAGCTCGCGGTCGACGGTCGGCACCATCACCACCCTGTCGAACCTGCTGCGGATGCTGTACTCGCGCGCCGGGGACTACCCGCCGGGTGCCGAGCACCTGGCCGCGGAGGCGTTCTCGCCGAACACGGCGGCCGGTGCATGCCCGCGGTGCCACGGGCTCGGGGTCGTGCACGACGTCGTCGAGGAGCTGCTGGTCCCGGACACCTCGCTCAGCATCCGCGACGGCGCGATCGCCGCGTGGCCGGGAGCCTGGCAGGGCGCCAACCTGCGCAGCATCGTCAGCGGCCTCGGGATCGACATCGACCGGCCGTGGCGCAGGCTGCGGAAGAAGGACCGGGACTGGCTGCTCTACACCGACGAGCAGCCGTCGGTCCTGATCAAGCCCGAGCGGGACCGGATCGACTACGGCTACTACGGGAAGTTCTGGAGCGCCCGCCAGCACGTCATGCACGTGCTGGCCGACTCCACCAGCGAGCGGATGCGCGAGCGGGCGCTGCGGTTCGTCCGGGACGCGCCGTGCGCCGCGTGCCACGGCAGCGGCCTGCGCCCCGAGGCCCTGGCGGTGACCTTCGCCGGCCACTCCATCGCCGAGCTCAACACCCTGTCGTTCCGGGAGGTCGTCGCGGTGCTGCGACCCACCGCGGAGCTGCCCGAGTCGAGCGATGAGGCCGCGGTCCGGATCTGCGCCGACCTCGTCGCGCGGATCGAGGTCCTGCTGGACCTCGGCCTCGGCTACCTCAGCCTCGGGCGCAGCTCGACGACGCTGTCGCCGGGCGAGGCGCAGCGGCTGCGGATCGCCACCCAGCTCCGCTCCGGGCTGTTCGGGGTCGCCTACGTCCTCGACGAGCCGTCTGCCGGGCTGCACCCGGCCGACGCCGAGCCGCTGCTGGACGTGCTGGACCGGCTCAAGGCCTCCGGGAACTCCCTCTTCGTCGTCGAGCACGACATGGATGTCGTACGACGGGCCGACTGGGTGGTCGACATCGGTCCCGGGGCGGGCGAGGGCGGCGGCCGGGTGCTGTACTCCGGCCCCGTCGCCGGCCTCGAGGAGGTCGTCGAGTCGGCCACGAGCGCCCACCTCTTCGGGCGCGCCCGGCCGTTGGAGCACACCCCCCGAACGCCGCACGGGTGGCTGCACCTGAGCGGCGTCTCCCGCCACAACCTCGAGGACGTGGCGATCGACGTACCCCTCTGCGTGCTGACGGCGGTGACCGGGGTCTCCGGCTCGGGGAAGTCGACGCTGGTCACCCAGGTGCTGGCCGAGGTGGTCCGCTGCCACCTGGGCCTCGCACCCGAGGACCCCGACGACGCCCTGCTCGAGGTGGACGTGGACGAGGTATCCGGGCTCGATGCCTTTGACCGGCTGGTGCTGGTCGACCAGCGGCCGATCGGGCGTACGCCGCGGTCCAACCTCGCGACGTACACGGGGATGTTCGACGCGGTGCGCAAGCTCTACGCCGCGACCGACGAGGCGAGGGCCCGGGGCTACTCGGCCGGGCGGTTCTCCTTCAATGTCGCGGAGGGGCGCTGTGAGACCTGCCAGGGAGAGGGCTTCGTCGCGGTCGAGCTGATGTTCCTGCCCGGCACCTACGCGCCGTGCCCGACCTGTCACGGTGCCCGCTACAACGACGAGACCCTCGAGGTGACCTACCGCGGCAAGTCGGTCGCCGACGTCCTGGCGATGACCGTCGACGACGCCGCGAAGTTCCTCGCGGACGTGACCTCCGCCTCCCGGAGCCTCGAGACGCTCCGCGACGTCGGCCTGGGCTACCTGCGGCTCGGCCAGCCGGCCACCGAGCTCAGCGGCGGCGAGGCGCAGCGGATCAAGCTGGCGACCGAGCTGCAGCGCGCCCGCCGCGGCCACGCGCTCTACCTGCTCGACGAGCCCACATCGGGGCTGCACCCCGCGGACATCGCGCTGCTGCTGCGCCAGCTGCACCGGCTCGTCGACGCCGGCAACACGGTCGTCCTCGTCGAGCACGACCTCGACGCGATCGCGACCGCGGACTGGGTGGTCGACCTGGGTCCGGGTGGCGGCGACGCGGGCGGCAGGGTGGTCGCCACCGGCACGCCGGCCGAGGTCGCCCGCGCCGAGGGCAGTGCCACCGCGCCGTACCTCGCCCGGCGACTGGCAGACTCCAACGCATGAACCTGCCCCAGCCGGGGATCTTCGCGCTGGGCACCCCGGCCCACACCTACCTGGAGTTCGAGCTGCTCGACCCGGGCGCGGCGACGGCCCTCGTGAGCGCCGTCGCCAACCTCACGCAGACGCGCACGACGATGGGCGGGGTGAACATGGTGACCGGGTTCCGCCCGGAGCTGTGGAGAGCGGTCGCGCCCGGGCAGCTACCTGAGGACCTCCATGACTTCGTCGAGCCGGTGGAGGGGACCGAGGGGTTCTCGATGCCGGCCACCCAGCGTGACGTGATGATCTGGATCGCCGGAGGCTCGCACGACGTCGTCTTCGACGCCGCCATCGAGGCGATCGCCGCCCTGGAGGGCCGGGCCGACCTGGTCGAGGAGATCCTGGGCTGGACCTACCACCGCGACCTCGACCTGACCGGCTTCATCGACGGCACCGAGAACGACCCGCTGCTGGTCGCGCCCCAGAACGTGTTGGTGCCGCGGGGCTCCCCGGGCGCCGGCGGCTCGGTGCTCCTGCTGCAGAAGTGGGTGCACGACGCCGTCAGCTGGAGCCTGCTGAGCCAGCACCAGCAGGAGCTGGCCATGGGCCGGACCAAGGCGGACAGCACCGAGCTCGAGGGCAAGCCCCTCAGCTCGCACGTGGCACGCACCGACCAGGACGAGTTCGGGAAGATCTTCCGGCGCAACACGCCGTACGGCTGGGTGCGCGAGCACGGCACGGTCTTCGTCGGCTTCGCCGCCGAGCAGCGGCCGCTGGCCAGGATGCTGGACAGCATGGCCGGGGTGACGGGCGTCCGCGACGACCTGACGCGCTACGCCACGCCGCTCACCGGCTCCTACTACTTCGTCCCCGCCAGCGACGACCTCTTGGCGCACGCCACCGACGTCGACTGAGCGCCGCCTGCTGGCATCCTGGATCCCATGACCCGTCGGATCAACTGGCCCCTCCTCGTCGTCGCCCTGCTCTGCCTGCTGCCCGTCGTGGGCGGTGTCGCGCTGATCGGCAGCGAGGGCGGGCAGTCACTGGGCTGGGCGCTCGTGGGCTTCTTCGGCGCCGGCGTCGTGGTCCTGGGGCGCAAGGCGTTCCAGCGGTGACACCCGGCGGGTGCACCGCCGCCCGCGGTCCCATGCGTCACAATGGGGCCGCGCCGCGCGTCGGCGCCGGCCCCTGTAGCTCAGCTGGATAGAGCAAGAGCCTTCTAATCTCTAGGTCGCAGGTTCGATTCCTGCC
>JAOPXF010000398.1 GCA_025965295.1 Nocardioides sp. | reverse complement strand
GGCCCGGCCGGGCCGCTCCTGGTCGAGGGCGAGAACGTCGAGGTGCTTGTCAAGCACCGCACGTCGGCCGGGATCGTCGGCACCCGGAAGACCTACGCGACGCATCCGCTCGACGTGGTGGGCTGGGACGGCTGCCTCTACCCCTACACGTTCAACATCGACGACTACATGCCGATCACCGGCAAGATCCACCAGCCGCCGCCGGTCCACCAGGTCTTCGAGGGCCACAACTTCGTGATCTGCAACTTCCTGCCGCGCAAGGTCGACTACCACCCGCTGTCGGTCCCGGTGCCGTACTACCACTCCAACGTCGACAGCGACGAGGTCATGTTCTACGTCGGCGGCGACTACGAGGCCCGCAAGGGCTCGGGCATCGGCATCGGGTCGATCTCCCTGCACCCGGGCGGCCACGCCCACGGCCCGCAGCCGGCGGCGATCGAGGCGTCGCTGGGTGCGGAGTACTTCGAGGAGTCCGCGGTCATGGTCGACACCTTCGCCCCGCTCGACCTCGGTGAGGCCGGGGTCGCGGCCGAGGACCCGGCGTACGCCTGGACCTGGGCGGGCCGCGGGCCGGAGGGCGGCGACAGTCCGGCGGTCTTCAGCAACAGCTGACGGACGCTGGCGGCGATCGGCGTACCTCGGACCCGGACGGGGTAGGTGTCCTGCTGTTGACCCCCGGGTGGAGGATGGCCGCATGAGTCGCAAGGCACCGAGCAAGGACATCGACGAGCGCGACCTCGAGGTCGAGGGCTCCGCGCATGCGGCGGCGGGCGTCACCGCGGTCGCGGTGAGCATGAAGCGTGCCGTCGAGCAGATGGGCGTGCGCCGTACGGCGCAGACGCTGCTGAAGCTCAACCAGACCGACGGCTTCGACTGCCAGGGCTGTGCCTGGCCCGACCCCTCGCCCGAGCACCGCCACACCGCGGAGTTCTGTGAGAACGGCGCCAAGGCGGTGACCGAGGAGGCGACCCTGCGCCGGGTCGGCCCGGAGTTCTTCGCCGAGCACTCGATGGCCGACCTGGCCGACAAGAGCGACTACTGGCTGGGCCAGCAGGGCCGGATCACCGAGCCGATGGTGCTGCGCGCCGGCGGCACCCACTACGAGCCGATCTCGTGGGACGGCGCCTTCGAGCTGATCGGCCGGCACCTCAACGGCCTCGACAGCCCGGAGCAGGCGGTCTTCTACACCTCCGGCAAGACCTCCAACGAGGCGGCGTTCGCCTACCAGCTCTTCGTCCGGGCCTTCGGCACCAACAACCTGCCGGACTGCTCCAACATGTGCCACGAGTCGACGTCGGTGGGGCTCGCCGAGGTCATCGGCATCGGCAAGGCGTCGGTCAGCTTCGACGACGTCCACGAGGCCGAGCTGATCATCATCGCCGGGCAGAACCCCGGCACCAACCACCCCCGGATGCTGACCTCGCTCGAGGCCGCCAAGAAGAACGGCGCCAAGATCATCGCGATCAACCCGCTCAAGGAGGCCGGGCTGGTCCGCTTCAAGAACCCGCAGAACCCCAGGGGCGTGGTCGGGAGCGGCACCGCGATGGCCGACCTGCACCTGCCGGTGCGGATCAACGGCGACCTCGCGCTCTTCCAGGCGCTCTCGGCGCTGCTGCTCGAGGGTGGCCACGTAGACCGGGACTTCGTCGACACCTACACCTACGGGTTCGAGGCGTGGGCCGAGCACCTGCGCGCCCTCGACTGGGACCTCGTGCTCCGCTCGACCGGGCTTACGCGGGCGCAGATCGAGGAGGCCGCCGCGATGCTGGCCGCCTCGAAGAAGACCGTCATCTGCTGGGCGATGGGCATCACCCAGCACCGCAACGGCGTGGCGACGGTCAAGGAGATCGCGAACCTCGCGTTCCTCCAGGGCAACATCGGCAAGCCGGGCGCCGGCCTGTTCCCGGTCCGCGGGCACTCCAACGTGCAGGGTGACCGCACGATGGGCATCTGGGAGCGGCCCCCCGGCCACTTCCTGGACTCGCTGCACAGCGAGTTCGGCTTCGACCCGCCGCGCGAGCACGGCTTCGACGCCGTGGCGGCCGTCAAGGCGTTCCGCGACGGCGAGGCCAGGGTCTTCTTCGGCCTGGGTGGCAACTTCGTCTCCGCGATGTCCGACACCACGGTCACGGAGGACGCCCTGCGCCGGGCCGACCTGACCGTGCACGTCTCGACCAAGCCCAACCGGTCGCACGTGGTCCACGGCCGCGAGGCCCTGATCCTGCCGGCGCTCGGTCGCAGCGAGAAGGACCTCACCGGTGGCCGACCGCAGCGGGTCACCGTCGAGGACTCGGTCTGCGCGGTGCACTCGTCGCAGGGGCCGCTCAAGCCCGCGTCGCCGCACCTGAGGTCGGAGGTCGACATCGTCTGCTCGATGGCACTGGCCACGATCGGTGACCGGCACGGCATCCCGTGGGCGGCCTTCCGCGACGACTACACGGAGATCCGGCGCGTGATCGCCCGGGTCGTCCCCGGCTGTGCCGGGTACGACGAGAAGGTCGACCAGCCGGGTGGGTTCGTGCTGCCGCACCCACCGCGGGACACCCGCACCTTCCCCACCGAGAAGGACCTGGCGATCTTCACGGTCAGCCCGACCGAGGTGCTGCACGTCCCCGAGGGACGGCTGCTGTTGCAGACGATGCGCTCGCACGACCAGTTCAACACCACGATCTACGGCCTCGACGACCGCTACCGCGGCATCAAGAACGGTCGCCGGGTGGTGTTCGTGAACCCCGACGACATCGTGTCGCTCGGCCTCGAGGACGGTCAGCTGGTCGACATCGTCAGCGAGTGGGAGGACGGCTCGGAGCGCCTGGCGCCCCGGTTCCGGGTGGTGCCCTACGACACCCCGCGCGGCTGCACGGGCGCCTACTACCCCGAGACCAACTCGCTAGTACCGCTCGACTCGAAGGCCGAGGGCAGCAACCAGCCGGCCTTCAAGTCGGTGGTGGTGCGGCTCCAGCGGCACGGCGACCAGCGCCCGGGGCAGGGCCGGCCCGAGGGCGAGTCGAACGGCACCGGTGGTGGCGGGCGCGGCGACGAGCAGAAGCACCACGTCGAACCGGACCAGCTCAGCTGAGGTTCCTCGGTGGTCGCGCTGCACCATCGGCCGATCGCGGAGAGCCATCTCCTCAGATCAGCCTGCGCCCACTCCAGACGTCCAGTGAGTGTTTTTACTTCTTTTTATTTCCGACCTTCTTGATGGGTGCGAGTCCCAGGCTCGCGCCATGCTCGCGAAGAAAGTCGCGCAAGTAGGGGAGCGAGTAATCGACCTTGCCGTGGGCGACCGAGCCGATCATGCCCGCGTCGATGAGGCGGTTCTTGTACACATTGCCGTACTGAGGGGCCACACCCCCCATGCGCTTGAGGATGTCGCGCATCCGGGAAGGTCCAGGGTCGGGCGACATCGCCATGAGGAAGGTTCGGTCGACGTCGGAGAGGTCGTTCAGAGCCGTCTCGTGAACGAGGCTACCGAGTCGACGACGAGCAGCAGTGATGCCGTCGCGGGCCGAAGTGAGAGTGATGTGTGAGGCGGCGGTGCTGCGCCAGACGTGGTAGCCGACGAGTTGGACAAGGAAGGGGTACCCGCCGGTCGCTTCGGCAGCTTGGTGTCCCGCCTCCTCATCGATGGTTCGGCCGTTGGCGATGATGGTTGCTGATAGGGCGTCGTGAACCTCATCAATCGGCACATCCGAGAGGACTTGCTTGTCGGCTCTCCGCAGGAACGTCAACACGTCGTCCGAGAGGAGACTCGAGACCGCAGACGGCAACCCCGCCATCACGAGGGCAAACTCGCGGTCTTCGCGGATGAGGTGTTGGGTAATAGTGGTGACCTCGCGCAGTTCACTGCGAGCTGCCGCGTGGACCTCGTCGATCGTCAGGAGGAGGCCCGAGCCGCTTCGCTTGAGCTCGTCGAGCAGTGAGTTGAGACGGCGGCGCACATCGACGGCGAGTTCGGGCGTGACCTCGGTGCTGACAGCACCCAGCCGCAGAGGAAGGGTGATGCCCGTGATCCGTCCACGGGGTCGGGGTTCGCGCGCTTCCGCGAGGTGAGTGAGGTGTTCCTCGATTCGGGCGACGAGTCCCGTGGTAGCTGTCTCGTTGATGGTCAACCAGCCCCTGCTGTTTGCAACCTCTTCAACTTCGTTGAGCATTACGGTCTTGCCCACCCCGCGCGCTCCAGTGAAGACCGTCAGACGACCGGGGGCTCCCGGTCCTTCATCAAAGGAGTCGGCGATCGACTCGATGACCGGCTGGCGTCCGATCAGGAGGGGTGGGGTCGACCCCGCCGAAGGCTTGAACGGATTCGTAGACCGAGCCGTCATCGGTCGCCACCTTCCGTCGGGTACCAGCCACTTTTATAGTCCTTTATAGTTTTGCCCGCAAGCCGCGATGCGCCACCGACCCGACCCGCACGGATCTGTCAAGGGAAGTTCTGTATCCCGCCTGAAGACATAGCCGCGTAAGGCCCGACCGAGCCACCCGGGGAAGGCGCCCTTCTGGTGGTTGAGTTTGTCGAGACCCACAATGAGGACATGAGCAACCTCGAGGACCGTCCCGACGAGGTCACGTGCGAGGCGGCACCGTCGGCCGGCGTGGAGATCATGGTGCCGCGGGAGGTGCCCCTCGGCGGGCCGCGTGCCATGCACGTCCGGCGCACGCTGCCGCAGCGGCACCGCTCGCTGATCGGGGCCTGGTGCTTCGTGGACCACTACGGCCCGGACGAGGTGGCGACCAGCAGCGGGATGAGTGTGGCGCCGCACCCGCACACCGGGCTGCAGACCGTCAGCTGGCTCTTCACCGGCGAGATCGAGCATCGCGACAGCGCCGGCAACCACGCGATGGTGCGCCCGGGTGAGGTCAACCTGATGACCGCCGGGCGGGGGATCAGCCACTCGGAGGTGTCGACGCCGCGGACGGCCTCGCTGCACGGCGCCCAGCTCTGGGTGGCGCTGCCCGACGGCGACCGGCATGTCGAGCCCGGCTTCGCCCACCACGTCCCCGCACCCGTGACGGGACCGGGTTGGACGGCCCGGGTCTTCCTCGGCTCGCTGCTCGGCGACACGTCGCCGGTGTCGACGTACACCCCACTCCTCGGCGCGGAGCTGCTGCTCGAGCCGGGCACCACGCTGGCCCTCGACGTCGACCCGTCGTTCGAGCACGGCGTGCTCGTCGACGCCGGGGTACTCGCCGTCGCGGGCACGGAGACCAAGCAGTATGACCTGGCCTACGTCCCGCCCGGTCGCGACCGACTCGAGCTCGCTGCGTACGACGCCCCGGTGCGGCTGCTGCTCCTCGGCGGCCCGCCGTTCGGTGAGTCCATCGTGATGTGGTGGAACTTCGTGGGCCGGACCCACGACGAGATCGTGGCGTTCCGGGCCGAGTGGCAGGCGCAGCTCGCGCCGGGCGGTGCGGCGGTCGGCGACTCCCAGGAGATGGCCGACGGCAGGTTCGGGATCGTGGTCGGCGACCACCTGCCGCCGATCCCGGCGCCCGCGCTGCCCAATGCCCGCCTCAGGGAGCGCCGCTGAGACGCTTCATCAAGTGAAGTGGGCGAAGCGCTGCTTCTCATGGCGAACTCACCGTGAGAAGTGACGCTCCACCTGCTTCTCATGGTGAAGCAGCCGCTGTCGGCGCCCTGCGCTTGGATGGGCCCATGAGCGGAGCGGTGATCGGCGAGGACGGGGTGGCGCGCTGCCCGTGGGGCAGCGGCCCGGGCGTGATGCGCGACTACCACGACACCGAGTGGGGCACCCGCGTCCACGGCGAGTCGGCGTACTTCGAGCGGCTCGCGCTCGAGGCGTTCCAGTCGGGGCTGTCCTGGTCGACGATCCTCAACAAGCGCGAGGCGTTCCGCGAGGTGTTCGCCGGCTTCGACGCCGACGTGGTCGCGACGTACGACGCCGGCGACGTGGAGCGGCTGATGGCCGAGCCGCGCATCGTCCGCAACCGGCTCAAGATCGAGGCCACCCTGACCAACTCCCGGGCCACCGTCGGGCTGCGCGAGGCCGAGGGGCTCGAGGCCCTGGTGCTGTCGTTCCGCCCCGACCCGGCGCCCGCGCCGGAGACGACCGAGCAGATGACGACCACGTCGCCCGAGTCGGTCGCGCTGTCGAAGGCCCTGAAGAAGCGCGGCTTCGCGTTCGTCGGCCCCACGACGATGTTCGCGCTGATGGAGGCGCTGGGTGTCTTCGACCCCCACCTGCTGGGGTGCCACCGACGGGGGTCGGCGACAATCGAGGGGTGACCACGCCCGAGTCCCCCAAGCAGCCGCCCGCTCGCCGCCGGCACCTGATGGACCCGGCCAACCCGCGTCCGCAGGCGTCGCGCACCGGCACGGGCTCGCAGTCGATGAGCATCAGCTCGGTGCAGCGCTGGGTGATGTCGGTGCTGGCCGTCACGACGATCGCGCACTTCTCCGCCGGGCTCGTGATCGCGGCCATCTTCCTCGACACCACGCGCCCGGGCGCGCAGATCGGCCTCGACGTCATCGCCGGAATCGTGGGCGTCCTCGGCGTCGCGGCGGGCTTCGGCATCCACCAGAAGAACCCGCTCACCCCGTGGCTGGTCCTCGGCCTGATCCCCGCCGCGGTCGGCCTCTACTTCATCCTCTGAGCACCGGCCCCTGGGTCGCCGATTGGTCATGAACCGCACGTCTCGGTCGCCGGATGTTGCGGTTGGGGACCAAACCCCGGACCCGGGAGCCCTCAGCCGAGCGCGGCCGCGGCCCGGGCGAGCTCCTCGACCCGGCCCCAGTCGCCGGCGGCGAGAGCGTCGGCCGGGGTCAGCCACGAGCCACCGACGCAGCCGACGTTCGGCAGCGAGAGGTACGACGCCGCCGTCGCCGCGGTGATCCCGCCGGTGGGGCAGAACCGGGCCTGGGGCACCGGCGACGCGATCGACCTCAGGAACGCGGCACCCCCGGACGCCTCGGCGGGGAAGAACTTCAGCTCCGTGAAGCCCGCCTCGAGCACGGCGAGCACCTCGGACACGGTGGCGGTGCCGGGGAGGAACGGCAGCCCGGTCTCGGCCATCGCCGCGAGGAGCGAGGGGGTCGAGCCCGGGGAGACGAGGAACTGTGCCCCGGCGTCGAGCGCCTCCTTCGCCTGGCTCGGCGTGACGATCGTGCCCGCCCCCACCCGGATCTCCGGCACCTGCTCGGCGATCGTGCGGATCGCGTCGAGGGCGACCGGCGTGCGCAGGGTCAGCTCGATGACCGGGAGCCCGCCGGCGACCAGGGCCCGGGCGACGGGCACCGCGTGGGCGAGGTCGTCGATGACGACGACCGGGACGACAGGGACGAGCGAGAGCAGCTCAGACGGCCTGGACAACGCGTACCTCCTGCGGGGGAGCGGTGACGCCGGGGAACACGCTGGCGCCGGTGTCGGCCGAGCCGACGGTGGCCCGGAACGCCGCGAAGAGCTCGCGCCCGGTGCCGGACCACTCGCCGCCCTGGGGTGCGCGTCCGGTCGCGTCGCGGCGCACGAACGCGGCGTGGTCGACGTGTACGTCGAGGAGCCCGGTGACGGCGTCGACGGTGATCTCGTCGCCGTCCTGCACCCGGGACAGCGGCCCGCCCAGGGAGGCCTCGGGCGTCACGTGGATGGCGGCCGGCACCTTGCCCGAGGCACCCGACATCCGGCCGTCGGTCACCAGCGCCACCCGCTGGCCGCGGTCCTGCAGTACGCCGAGCGCCGGGGTGAGCTTGTGCAGCTCGGGCATCCCGTTGGCGGCCGGGCCCTGGTAGCGGATGACCGCCACGAGGTCGCGGCCGTCGAGGGCGCCGTCCTGGAAGGCGAGCAGGAAGTCGTCCTGGTGGTCGAAGACCAGCGCCGGGGCGGTCACGCTCCGGTGCTCGGGCCGGACCGCCGAGGTCTTGATCACGGCACGGCCGAGGGGGCCGGTCAGCATCCGCAGACCGCCGTCGGCGGAGAACGGGTCGTCGGCGGGGCGCAGCACCGACGTGTCGAGGGACGCCGTCGGCCCGTCCTCCCAGACGACACCCGCGCGGTCGCCGGTGCCGTCGAGGCGCGGCTCCTGCGTGTAGCGCCGCAGCCCGTCGCCCGCGACGGTGCGGACGTCCTCGTGCAGCAGCCCGGCGTCCAGCAGGGTGCGCACCAGGAAGCCGATGCCGCCGGCGGCGTGGAAGTGGTTCACGTCCGCCTCGCCGTTGGGGTAGATCCGGGTCAACAGCGGGACCACCGCGGACAGGTCGGACAGGTCGTCCCAGGTGAGCGTGATGCCCGCGGCACCGGCGATCGCGACCAGGTGGATCGTGTGGTTGGTGGACCCGCCGCTGGCCAGCAGGGCCACACAGGCGTTGACGATCGCCTTCTCGTCGACGATCTCGCCGATCGGCGTGTGCTCACCACCGGCGACACCGGTCAGCGAGGTCGCGCGGGCGCCGGCCTCGCGGGTCAGCGCCTCGCGCAGCGGGGTGCCCGGGTTGACGAAGGACGAGCCCGGCAGGTGCAGCCCCAGCACCTCCATCAGCAGCTGGTTGGAGTTGGCCGTTCCGTAGAACGTGCAGGTGCCGGCCGAGTGGTACGACGCCGCCTCGGCCTCGAGCAGCTCCTCGCGCCCGACCCTGCCCTCGGCGTACAGCTGGCGCACCCGCGCCTTCTCGGAGTTCGGGAGCCCAGAGGGCATCGGGCCGGCGGGCACGAAGACGGTCGGCAGGTGGCCGAACGACAGCGCGCCGATCAGCAGACCCGGGACGATCTTGTCGCAGACGCCGAGCATCAGGGCGCCGTCGAACATGTCGTGCGAGAGGGCGATCGCGGTCGACATCGCGATGACGTCGCGGCTGTAGAGCGAGAGCTGCATGCCGTCGCGGCCCTGGGTGATGCCGTCACACATGGCGGGCACGCCGCCGGCGAACTGCGCGATGCCACCGGCCCGGATGACGGACTTCTTCAGGGCCTCGGGCACGTCGCGGTAGGGCTGGTGGGCGGAGAGCATGTCGTTGTAGGCGGACACGATCGCGAGGTTGGGCTTGGTGGTCCCGCGCAGCGCCTGCTTGGCGGGGGCGTCGGAGGCGGCGAACCCGTGGGCGAGGTTGGCACAGGCGAGCC
>JAOPXF010000386.1 GCA_025965295.1 Nocardioides sp. | reverse complement strand
CGGCCGACGCGCCAGAGGCGACTTCTGCTCGCTGGTGCTGAGCGCAACCTGCGGGCTTGCCGCCAGGCTTGCATGTAGGTCGTCAAGTGGCCAGTCCCAGAACACGCGCCACGACGTGGCGTGTAGGCCACACACCGTGATGCCGGTACCGAGCTGGGTTGGCGTGGCAGCCAGCGTGCAAACGTCGCATTTGAGCCGACAAATCGCGTGACGGCCCCGCTGGGGAACACTCGTGCTCGGAGTCGGGTACCTCAATGCACACGACAAGAGACGCCACCGCCGAGATCAACAAGAAGACGGTTGGCATGGTGGACTCGGCGCGTTAGCGACCGAGCAGCCCGAGTGCTGCGTCGATGATCGCACCTGGGTCGATCCGATGAAGCGCGTACGCGTCGGTGAGGTCGGAGGACTGGCCGAACTCCGTCACTCCTAGGCAGTGGATTTGATCTCCGCGCGCGGCGGCCAGAAAGGACAAGGTGTGGGGGTGGCCGTCGAGAACTGTCACGAGCGGCGCGGGGTGCTGGGTGGGGAAGAGCTGCCCGAGGATGTCACCGTCCGAGGTGGTTTCACGTCGTCCTCGCTGCTGGAAGGAACGGAATACGAGGTCGGGGCTGGTCAGGCAGACCACGCCGGCCATGATGCCCTGGGCAGCCAGT
This sequence comes from Nocardioides sp., assembly GCA_025965295.1. GTDB lineage: Bacteria > Actinomycetota > Actinomycetes > Propionibacteriales > Nocardioidaceae > Nocardioides. The sequence continues at coordinate 3,921 of JAOPXF010000386.1, read as the reverse complement.
CGTTGGGCGGCTATCAGCACCTCCGGCATGATCGCGCCGACGCCGACGAGCGTCACTTGCTCGTGGGCCGGGTCGTGCTGCGTCATCCGGTACCCTCCGGCGACCACCTGATGGCGTCGTCGCTCGAGCAGGTCCGGGTCCTCGGGCAGGCGAGCCAGCTCGGGGTCGATCGGACGGGTGGAGAGGCGGAAGTACGCCGAAGTCCCGCCTTCGATTCCGACCTGGCTCATGGCGTGCAGGAACGTCCACTCCAGGTCCTGGGCGAAGCCTGGCTCCCACGCCACGCAGCCGGGTTGTTCGAGGCCGATCGACGGGGTGGTGATGGACTGGTGGGCGCCACCCTCCGGTGCCAGCGTGACTCCCGACGGAGTGCCGACGAGAATGGACTGCCCACCGGCGTAGATCCCGTAGGACCAGGGCTCCAGCGCCCGGGAGACGAACGGGTCGTAGATCGTGGCGATGGGGATCAGCCGTTGGCCCCACCGACTCCAGGTGGCCCCCAGTTCGCTGAGAAGGCCGACCAGGTTGACCTCGGCGATGCCGATCTCGATGTGCTGGCCGTTCACAGTTTCGGACCACTTGAGGAGTCGCTCGGCATCGTCGGCGAACCAGTCGGTGCGCTCACTCACCGACCAGACGCCGGTCTTGTTGATCCAGCCTCCGAGGTTGGTCGAGGACGCCACGTCCGGACTGCAGGTGACCACGTGTGCCGCGGCTTGGGGTGCGTCTCGGGTGAAGTCGGCCAACAGCCGGCCCAGGATGGCCTGGGTCGAGATGGGCTTGCGGTGGTGGTGCCCCAACGATGTCGGAATCTTCAGTGCGGGTGACGTCGACCTCGGCTCACGCCGCAGGTCAGCGGCGCGGCGAACGCACAGTTGTGCTGCGGCCGAGCCCTCGTCGAACGTGCGCCAGGGGTCATCGAGGCTTGTGCCGCTCGCCTGCGCGAGGCCCCGCATCTGAGTTTCGGTGAGTAGTGCTGAGTGGTTGTTGGGGTGTCCCTCCGTGGGGAGACCTCGCCCCTTGACTGTGTAGGCGAAGACCACAGTGGGGCGGTGGGTGTCGACGGAGCCGAAGGTGTCGGTGAGCAGGTCCAGGTCGTGGCCGCCGAGGTCGCGCACGGCCGCCGCGAGGACGTGCGGCTCAAGACTGGTCACCAGGACCCGCAGGTCGTCTCCTGCGTCGGCGGTCAGGATGCGGCTGGCGACCTCGGAGACGTCGACGCGGAGCATCCGCTGGTACTCCTCGTTCGGCATCTGCTCGAGTCGCTGCCGGAGCTTCGCGCCTCCTGGGCGCTCGAAGAGCTCGGAGATCAACCGTCCCCACTTCAGGGTGACCACCTGCCAGCCCGCGGCCGCGAACATGCCTTGCAGCCGTTCGATCTGGATGTCGGGCACGATCCGGTCCAGCGACTGGCGGTTCAGGTCGACCACCCACAGGAGTTCCCCTAGACGAGCCACGGCGGGGTCGGCGACTGCCTCCCAGATCGCCCCCTCGTCGAGCTCTGCATCGCCGAGGAGGCTGATGAACCGTTCAGCCCGGGGCGTGCCGGGGAAGTGGGACTTCGCATAGCGGTACGCCATGGCTGCCCAGAGAGCTGCCGTGGCTCCGATACCGACCGATCCCGTGGAAAAGTCGACGGTGTCGGGGTCCTTGAGCCTGCTCGGGTAGGACTGGAGCCCGCCTTGCGCGCGGAGGGTGGTCAGATAGGGGGCGTCGAGATCGCCGAGCAGGTAGTTGATCGCGTGCAGAACCGGGGACGCATGCGGTTTCACCGACACTCGGTCGTAGGCCGAAAGCTCGTGGAACCAGAGCGCGACCATGATGTCCACCATGGAGGCTGACGAGGCTTGGTGTCCGCCCACCTTGACGCCCGTGGCGTTCGGCCGCCCGCGGTTGGCGGCATCCACGATGGCGGTAGACAGCCAGAGGACACGCTGGGAGATCTCACGCAGGGTCGTCTGGTTCGCGTGAACTTGATGAGCATCGACTTCGGACTTGGACATGGCGCGGGCACTCGCATTCTTTCTCGTTCGTATCTCGCCGCTCGGCTCATACGGACCAATGGATGCTGTCATCCAGGGAGCAGGCAGCCGGGGTTGAGCAGTCCCTGCGGGTCAAGGGCCCGACGCACGCGGGCGTGCATCTCGGCCGAGACTGGGTCGAGCTCTCGCGAGAGCCAGGCGCCCTTCAGGCGGCCGACGCCATGCTCCCCGGTGATGGTTCCGCCAAGCCGGAGCGCGCAGGCGGTGATGCTGTCGAAGGCGCGCAGGGCCGCTGTGCGGCTGGCGTCGTCACTCTCGTCGAAGATGATCGTGGGGTGCATGTTGCCGTCGCCGGCGTGCCCGAAGACCCCGATCTCGAGCCCTTCTTCGATGCCGACCCGCTGAATGTGCTCGACCAGATCGACCACGCGAGAGCGGGGTACGCAGACGTCATCGAGGAGCCGGTCGCCGAGCTCCTCCAGGGCCGGTAGCGCGAGGCGACGGGCCCGGAGGAGCAGGTCGGCCTCGTCGGGGTCCGTGCTGACCACGACCTCGGTGGCGTCGCAGCGACGGCATGCGGCCTCGGCCGCGGCCAGCTGATCGGCGGAGGTCGGTGCGTCGCTCTGCACGATCAGGGCGGCGGCGACGTCGTCGCCGAAGCCCAGGTGCGCCTTGCGTTCGATCGCGCCGAGCGTGGTGCGGTCCAAGAGCTCGAGCATGGAGGTGTCGACGGCGTCCTCTCCGATGGCTGCCACTGCGCGACCGGCGTCGCTGAGGCTGGCGAACATCGCGACCATGGTCGCGGCCCCGGCGGGCGCCGGAAGGAGCCGCACCGTGATTTCGGTGACGATCGCCAGGGTCCCCTCCGAGCCGACCAGCAGATGGGTGAGGTCGTAGCCGGCGACACCCTTGATGGTGCGGCGGCCCGTGCGCATGACGCGGCCATCCGAGAGCACCGCTTCGAGTCCGACGACGTAGTCGCCGGTGACGCCGTACTTGACACAGCACATGCCGCCTGCGTTCGTGGCGACGTTGCCTCCCATGGTTGAGAAGGCGACGCTGCCCGGGTCCGGCGGATAGAAGAGGCCCACCTCGGAGACCGCGGCTCGCAGCGCGCCGGTGACGACTCCCGGTTGCACCACCGCGAGGCGGTCGATCGTGTCGATCTCCAGGATGCTCGCCATTCGGTGGGTGCTCAGGACCATGGCACCCGCCGGCGCGTTCGCCGCACCGCTGAGACCCGAGCCCGCCCCGCGTACCACCACGGGAATCCCGGCCTCGGCGGCCAGCCGCATGCACTGGGCGACCTCGTCGGTGGTGGCCGGCGAGGCGACCGCCCATGGCAGGTTCCGCTGGGTGAGGCGGGACTCGTCGTGGGCGTAACCGGCGACGAGCTCCGGGGCCGTGATGAGAACGCCCGCGGGGAAGCGGGCGACCAGTCCGGCACGGTCACCGGCGTCAGTCGGCTCTTGGGGACCGGCGAGGTCGTCGGCCTTCGTCACTTGCCGAGCTGCCTCATCTTGCTGGGCGGGGCCCGTCATGGTCTCAGTCAATTCTTCAGCACCCACGGTTCCGCTCCTCTGCTTGCAGTTCGCGGCGTCATCCTCATCCCACGTCGGACGTGTCAACCCGGGACCGCGGACAGCGCGTAGGCGTTGACGCGGATGCGCCCTTTCCGCCTGCGGTCCCGGGCCGACCTTGAGGTGTGGTCTCAGCCGGGTATGAGGATTGCCCTGCCGACGAGCGTTCCGGACTCCAGGTCGTGGATCGCATCATGGACCGCGTCGAGTGGGTAGGTACTCGTGTGGAGACTGACGTGGCCCTGAGCGGTGAGAGTCATCAGCTCGGCCAGGTCGGTGTAGGTTCCCACGAGGTTTCCTACGACGTTGATCTCGCGGGAGACCAGCTCGATCGTCGGGATCCGGACCTCGCCGCCGTA
>JAOPXF010000269.1 GCA_025965295.1 Nocardioides sp. | reverse complement strand
ATGCACTTCATCGCGCAGGCGGCGATGATGCCCTCGGGGGTGCCGCCGATGCCGAGCAGCAGGTCGACACCGCTGTGGGGCCGGGCGGCCGAGATGGCGCCGGCGACGTCGCCGTCGACGATGAACTTGATCCGGGCGCCCGCCTGGCGGATCTCCTCGGCCAGGCCCTCGTGCCGGGGCCGGTCGAGGACCACGACGGTGACGTCGGAGACGCTGGTGCCCTTGGCCTTGGCCACCCGCTGGATGTTCTCGGCCACGGGCAGGCGGATGTCGACGACGTCGGCGGCCTCGGGGCCGGTGATGAGCTTCTCCATGTAGAACACGGCCGACGGGTCATACATCGAGCCCCGCGGGGAGACCGCCAGCACCGCCACGGCGTTGCTCATGCCCTTGGCGGTCAGCGTGGTGCCGTCGATCGGGTCGACCGCCACGTCGCACTCGGGGCCGGTGCCGTCGCCGACCTTCTCGCCGTTGTAGAGCATCGGGGCGTTGTCCTTCTCGCCCTCACCGATCACGACGGTGCCGTTCATGCCGATGGTCGAGATCATCACCCGCATCGCGTTGACGGCCACGCCGTCGGCGCCGTTCTTGTCGCCGCGGCCGACCCATCTGCCGGCGGCCATGGCGGCTGCTTCGGTGACCCGCACCAGCTCGAGGGCCAGGTTGCGGTCGGGCGACTCGGATCCGACAGACAGAGGGGGCATGCCGCGATGGTATCGGTCAGGTCGGACCGAGTGCGTAGGTCTGCACCGCGGTCTCCTTCACCGAGAGCCAGACGGCGCGGCCGGGGACCAGCCCCAGCTCGGCCGTCGCCGCGGGCGTGACGTCGGCGATCAGCTCGCGGTCGGCGCCGACGAGGAGGCGAACGGCGTCACCGTGCGGCGCGGCGCTGAGCACGGTGCCGTGCCACCGGTGCCGGGCGGAACCCTCCGGCTGCGCCAGCGAGACGGTCACGGCGCTGGGGCTGAACGAGCGGAAGGAGTCGTCGTCGCGGATCACGTTGAGCCCGACCAGCCGGGCCACGTGGTCGGTGCGCGGGCGGGCCGCGACGTCGTGGGGTGTCCCGGTCTGGGCCACCCGCCCCCCGTCGAGCACGAGCACGGTGTCGGCCAGCGTCAGCGCGTCGAGCGCGTCGTGGGTCACCAGCAGCGCGATCCCGTCGTACGACGCGAGGTGGCGGGCCAGCTCGAGCCGCAGCGCGGTCGCGACGCCGACGTCCAGGCCGGCGAACGGCTCGTCGAGCAGGAGCAGCGAGGGTGCCGGGGCGAGCGCGCGGGCGATCGCGACCCGCTGGGCCTGGCCGCCCGACAGCTCGTGGGGGCGGCGCCCGGCCAGGTCGTCGATGCCGAAGCGGTCTAACCACTCGTGGGCGGTGGCCGCGGCGCGGGCGCGGGCCACGCCGCGGGAGCGCAGCCCGAACGCGACGTTGTCGAGGGCCGAGAGGTGCGGGAACAGCGACTGGTCCTGGAAGACGAAGCCGAGGCTGCGCTCCCGCACCAGGCGGGGCGGGTCGGTCCACGACGCACCGTCGACCTCGACCGAGCCCTCGAGCTCGACGAGCCCGGCCAGCGCACGCAGCATCGTGGTCTTGCCGGCGCCGTTGGGTCCGATGACCGCGACCACCTCGCCCGGCACGGCGGTGACGCGCGCGTCCAGCCGGCCCGGGACGCGGAGGTCGGCGACCAGGCCGGGACCGCCAGGCGAGGGGCCGGTCACGGTGTCGTCAGCCATCGGTTGCGCAGCGCGGCCAGGGTCGCGACCGAGACGACCAGCAGGATCATGCTCAGCGTGCGCGCGACCTCGGGGTCGGACTGCAGGGCCTGGTAGATCAGCGACGGCATCGTCTGGGTGGTGCCGGGGTAGTTGCCGGCGAACGTGATGGTCGCCCCGAACTCACCCAGCGACCGCGCCCAGGCCAGGATCGCGCCGGCGATGACCCCCGGCATCGCGAGCGGGAGCGTGACCCGGCGAAACGTCGTCCACCGGTCCGCGCCGAGCGTCGCGGCCACCACGTCGTACCGCTCGCCGGAGGCGCGCAGCGCCCCCTCGACGCTGAGCACGTAGAACGGCATCGAGACGAACGTGTGCGCGATCACCACGGCGGTCGTGGTGTAGGGGATCGTCCAGCCGGTCGCGTCGCGGAGCAGCGAGCCGACCAGGCCGTTGCGGCCCAGGGCGGTGACGAGGGCGACGCCGGCGACGACCGGAGGAAGCACCAGCGGTACGGCGACCGCCGCGCGCAGGAGGGTCCGACCGGGGAAGTCCACGCGCGCGAGCAGCCAGGCGAGCGGCGTCCCGAGCGCGACGCACACCACGACCGTGATCGCCGAGGCCAGCGCGGTCAGCCGGAGCGCGTCGCGGACCGCTCGGGTGCCGAGCTGGTCGAGGAAGCTGCCCCACGGGGTGTCGAGGACCAGCGTGACCAGCGGGACGACGAGCAGGGCCGCGGCCAGCGCCCCCGGCAGGACCAGGGCGAGCGGTGGGCGGCCCAGTGTCGAACCCAGGGTGCGGCCCGTGGCGTGCGTCGTCACGGCTTCCCGAAGCCGGCGTCGGCGAGGACCTGCTGGCCGGTCGTGCCGGTGACCAGGTCGACGAACTCCTGCGCGAGCGCGCCGTCCTCGGACTGGGCCAGGGTGGCGATCGGGTAGGGCGTGATCTCGTCCGCGGCGTGCGGGATCTCGAGGGTCTCGACGTCCCCGCCGGCGGCCACGGCGTCGGTGGCGTAGACGAAGCCGGCGTCGGCCTCGTCGCTGGTCACCTTGGCGAGCACGGCCTTGACGTCGACCTCGAGGCTGGCCGGGTGCGTGGTCAGGTCGTTGTCGGCGAAGAGCGCCGCCGCGACCTTGCCGCAGGGGGCGGTGTCGACGCAGGCGACGTAGGTGACGTCGCCCCGGTCGAGGTCGTCGAAGCCGCTGATGCCGGCGGGGTTGTCGGCCGGCGTGACCAGCACCATCGTGTTGGTCGCGAAGACCTCGGGGTCGCCGTCGAGGGCGGGCTCGGCGCTGTCCATCGTGGCGGTGTCGGCCGTCGCCAGGACGTCGGCGGGGGCGCCGTCGACGGCCTGCTGCGCGAGCGTGGCCGAGGAGTCGAAGGCGAGCTTGACCGTCACGCCGGGGTGGTCCCGCTCGAACCGGTCGGCGAGATCGGTGAACGTGCCGGTGAGCGACGCGGCCGCCAGGACCGTGATGGTGCGGTCCTGCGAGGACTCGTCGTCACCCCCGCACGCGGCCAGCGGGAGGAGCAGGGACAGGGCGGCGAGGGTGGCGATCTTCACGGGGACTCTCATCTCGGGGGGCGCTCGACGACGACGTTGGTGGACTTGACGGAGGCGATGGCCCGCACGCCGGGCTCGAGGCCGAGCTCGTCGGCGGC
>JAOPXF010000348.1 GCA_025965295.1 Nocardioides sp. | reverse complement strand
GCTCGCGCAGAACCGGCAGGAGACCCGTGACAAGGTCGTCGCCGAGCAGGACCGCCAGGCCAACGCGCGCGCCCACGCCGACATGGAGTTCCTCGCCCGCGAGGTCGCATCGCTCCGGATGGCCGTCGGGGAGGTCGCCACCCGCGACTTCCTGCGCTCCGAGCTGCGCTCGCTGCTCGGCGAGCTGGAGGACAGGTCCCGGGCCGACTCGGCCCGCCCGGGTGAGGAATGAGCACGCCGGACGAGCAGGAGGAGGACTGGCAGCTCCGCTCCGTGGTGGTGCTGGTCGTCGTGACCGTCGTGATCGGCACGCTCGCCTTCCTCGACCACCGGCGAACGTCCGCGGATCCCGACGGTGCGCCCGCCCCGTCCTCGTCCCCGCCGTCCGCCCGTCCGGGCTCGGGCCAGCGGATCTCACCGGCTCCCGCTCCGATCCCGCGGCACCAGCAGAAGCAGACGCGCACCCGGGAACGGTGCGTCACGCTCGGTGGCGCGACCAGCCTCGTCGTCACCACGTTCAACATCCACTCCGGCCTGGCCGGGGGCGGGCTGCACCTCGACGACCTCGCCGCGGCCATCGGCTCGTGGGACTCCGACGTGGTCATGCTGCAGGAGGTCTCCCGCAACCGGGGCCGGGTGCGGTTCGCGGACGAGCCCGAGGCGTTCAAGTCCAGCCTCGGGATGCGTGCGTCGTACGGCGTCAACCTGCACCCGCCGGACGGTGGCGACTACGGCGTGCTCACGCTCTCCCGCTACCCCATCGTGTCGTCCACCAACACTCCCCTGCCGACCGAACCCGGCGCCCAGCAGCGCGGACTCCTGCGCACGGTCATCGACGTCGACGGGACCAAGGTGGCGATCTACAACACGCACCTGCAGGACGGCTACTTCGGCCTGCGTCTCCGGCAGATGCGCGCCATCACCGGGATCGTCTCCGGGGAGAAGTTGCCGTTCGTCCTCGGCGGAGACCTGAACTCGGTGCCCGCGTCGCCCGTCCTGGGGATGACGCGGTCCCTGATGGCCGACTCCTTCGCGGCGGTCGGCGCCGGGGAGGGCGCGACCATCCCGGCGTCCCGGCCGCGCATCCGCATCGACTACCTGCTCCACTCGCCGGCGCTGGTGCCGGTGCAGTCCGTGGTCATGCCGCTGACGGTGTCCGACCACCGTGGGGTGCGCAGCGCGTTCACGATCGGCGGCGTCGAGAGCCGGGTCTGCGTCCCGGTGCTGCCCTCCGGCGTCCATCGCTGACGCCCTGCGGCCGGCCCCGGGGGCACCGCATAGACTTCGGGCATCATGACTATCCCCACCGTCGACCAGCTCCAGGCGGCCCTCGCGACCGTCAACGACCCCGAGATCAAGCGACCGATCACCGAGATCGGCATGGTCGACTCCGTCGAGATCGACCCGGCCGGGCAGGTGCGGGTCCACGTGCTGCTCACCGTCGCCGGCTGCCCCCTCAAGGACACCATCACCCGCGACGTGACCGCAGCCGTGACCGCGGTCCCCGGCGTGACCGGTATCGACCTCACCCTGGGCGTGATGAGCGCCGAGCAGCGCGCCGGCCTCCAGGAGGTCCTGCGCGGCGGCCAGGCCCAGCGCGAGATCCCGTTCGCCCAGCCCGGCTCCCTGACCAAGGTCTTCGCGATCGCCAGCGGCAAGGGCGGGGTCGGCAAGTCGTCCGTCACCGTGAACCTCGCGCTGGCCATGGCCAAGCAGGGTCTCAAGGTCGGCATCGTCGACGCCGACATCTACGGCCACTCGGTCCCGGCGATGCTCGGCGTCGCGGACCACCGCCCGACCCAGGTCGAGGACCTGATCATGCCGGTGCCGACCGTCACGGGCGTCTCGGTCATCTCGATCGGCATGCTCAAGCCCCGCCGCGACCAGGTCGTCGCCTGGCGTGGCCCGATGCTGGACCGGGCGCTCGTCCAGATGCTCTCCGACGTCTACTGGGGCGACCTGGACGTGCTGCTGCTCGACCTCCCGCCGGGCACCGGCGACGTCGCCATCTCGCTCGGGCAGCACCTGCCGGGCGCCGAGGTCGTCGTCGTGACCACGCCCCAGGAGGCCGCCGCCGAGGTGGCCGAGCGCGCCGGCACGATGGCCTCGATGATGCACCAGCGGGTCGTGGGCGTCGTCGAGAACATGAGCTTCCTCCCCTGCCCGCACTGCGGCACCGAGCACAAGCTGGAGATCTTCGGGTCCGGTGGCGGCGACCGGGTGGCGGCGACGCTCTCCCAGCGCTTCGGCTACGACGTACCGGTGCTCGGGCGGATCCCCCTCGACACCTCCTTGCGCGAGGGCGGCGACGCCGGCAAGCCGATCATCGACGCCGACCCGACGGCCCCTGCCGCCCAGGAGCTGACCGAGATCGCCGCCAAGCTGTCCGGGCGCGGCCGCGGTCTCGCGGGCATGCAGCTGGGCCTCACACCGTCCAGCAGGTTCTGACCAGTGTTGGGGGTCGGGCTGCCGGAGTTCGCGGTCATCGCGTTCGTCGCGGTGCTCGTGTTCGGTCCCGATCGGCTGCCCGACCTGGCCCGTCAGGCGGGGCAGATGATGCGCAAGGCACGCGCGTTCGCCAACCAGGCCCGTGACGAGCTCCGCTCCGAGCTGGGTCCCGAGTACGCCGATCTCGAGCTGCGCGACCTCGACCCCCGCACGATCGTGAAGAAGCACATCGCCGAGGCGATGGAGGATGCCGAGCGCGACGCGACGGAACCGCGGCCCCGGGGGCTCCACCCGCTCGGCGACGGCGAGGTCCCGCCGTACGACGCCGACTCGACCTAGGTTCGACCGCCCGTGCTCA
>JAOPXF010000262.1 GCA_025965295.1 Nocardioides sp. | reverse complement strand
GCCGCCTCCAGCGGCGCACCCGTCGACCTGCCCGAGGCCACCGGCCGCCGCGACGGGTCCGGCACCCCCGGGAGCCAGGCGATCGCCGCCTGCGCCGGACCGCTCGACGTACGCCTCGTGGCCGGTGACCGTGTGCGAGGCTGACAACATGCCGACTCGCCTGACTCGCCCGCGCCGCGTCTCCGCGCTCCTGCTCGCCGCGGTCACCGCCCTCGCCCTGACCTCCTGCTCGGGCGACGAGTCCTCCGCCGCCGACGGCAAGACCCCCGAGCAGATGATGACGCTGGCCAAGAAGACCCTCGACGAGACCAGCGGGGTCAACCTCAGCCTCACTACCAGCGACCTCCCCGACGGGGTCACCGGCATCACCGACGCGACCGGCGTCGGCACCCACGCGCCGGCCTTCGACGGCACCATCACGGTGGTGCTGTCCGGCAACTCGTTCGACGTGCCCGTCACGGCGGTGGACGGCAAGGTCTACGCGCAGATCCCGCTGACGCCCGGCTGGCAGGACGTCGACCCGGCCGAGTACGGCGCCCCCGACCCGGCCCAGCTGATGAGCCCGGACGACGGCTTCTCGTCGCTGCTGCCTGCGACGACCGACGTCGAGAAGGGCGACAGCATCCGGGGCGGCAGCGACAACAGCGAGGTCCTCACCGAGTACTCCGGCACGGTCTCCGACGAGACCGTCAAGAACGTCATCCCCACGGCGTCGGGCGACTTCGCGGCGACGTACACGATCAGCGACAGCGGCGAGCTGCGCGAGGCGAAGCTCACGGGTGTCTTCTACGAGGACTCCGAACCGATGACCTACACGATCGGGTTCGACGACTACGGCACCGAGAAGGACATCACCGCGCCGTGACGGGCCAGCCGCGTCTGCTGCTGGGCCTGGCCGCCGTCGCGGTCGCCTTCGCCGCTGCCGACACCTACGTCGTGGTGCTGGCGCTGCCAGACATGATGACCAGCGTCGGCGTCCCCATCGACCAGCTGCAGCGGGCCGCGCCGATCGTGTCGGGGTTCCTGCTCGGCTACGTCGCGATGCTGCCGCTGATCGGCAGGATCGCCGACCTACGCGGCCGGGTGCCGGTCCTGGTCGCGGCGCTGGTGCTCTTCGCCGTCGGCTCCCTCGTCACGACCCTGGCCTACGACATGCCGAGCCTGGTCGGCGGCCGCTTCCTCCAGGGTGTGGGCGGCGGCGGGCTGGTCCCCGCGACGCTGGCCCTGGTGGCCGACCTCTACCCCGCCGACCGGCGCGGCGTGCCCCTGGGCGTGGTGTCGGCCGTCCAGGAGCTCGGGAGCGTCGTCGGGCCGCTCTTCGGCGCCCTCGTGCTCGCCGTCGCCGACTGGCGGGCGATCTTCCTGGTCAACCTCGCCGTCGGCCTGGTGCTGGCGGCGGCGATCCGGACATCGGGGTTTGGTCCCCAACCGCACGAAAACAGTCCGCCGGGGCGCGGTTTGCGACCAATGGGCGCACTTCGGGACCCGGTCGGAATGCTCCTGCTCCTGCTCACACTCGCCGCCGGCTCCCTGGTCTTCGTCCGGCCCGCGCCGCTCCTGCGCGACCTGACCTGGGGCCGGCTGTTCATCCCGTTTGCCGGCGACGGACGCTGGGTGACGCCGCTGGGCGCGATCGCCGCCGCGGCCCTCCTGCTGCTCGTGGTCCGCTGCGCGACCGCCGCCCGCCCGCTCGTCGACCTGCCGGGCTGGGGCCGCAGCATGCGCGACGCCGACCTGGTCGGGGCGCTGTTCCTCGCCGCGGCACTCGCCGGCGTGATCCTGGCGTTCGCGACCGCCGACCCCAAGGTCCAGGTCTTCTCCGACCAGGGCCTCTGGTACCTCCTGGGCTCCGCGGTCGCGGCCGTGGCGTTCGTCCTGCACCTCCGCCGGGCCGAGGCGCCGCTGGTGCCGCGTGGCGCGCTCCGTCGTACGCCGGCCTGGGGCGCCATGCTCGTCAGCTTCTTCGTCGGCGCCGCCCTGATCGCCGCCCTGATCGACATTCCGATCTTCGCCCGGACCACCGTCTATCCCGACTCGCAGCTGATGGCCGCGCTGGTGCTGGTCCGGTTCCTCGTGGCCTTGCCCGTCGGCGCGGTGCTCGGTGGCTACCTGACCCGCAGCGTCAGCGCCGGCCTGGTGACGGCGGTCGGGATGGCGCTCGCCGCCGTCTCGTTCGGCCTGATGAGCCGGTGGGGGCTCGGCAGCCTCGACGACCTCTCCGCGAACGTCCCGCTGCTGCTCGGCGGGTTCGGGTTCGGGCTCGCCCTGGCTCCCGTCAACGCCGCGGTGCTCGCCAGCACCGACGACGACGTGCACGGGCTGGCCAGCGCGCTCGTGGTCGTGGCCCGCATGGTCGGCATGCTGGTCGGCATCTCCGCGCTGACCACGATCGGCCTGCGCCGCTACTACGCCGAGCAGTCCGACCTCCCCACCGCCCGCGAGGTGTGCGGCGGCAAGAGCCGCTGCGCGGAGTTCACCGACCTGCTCCGGGTCGCGGGGATCGCCCAGGAGCACACGGTCTTCGCGGGGGCGGCGGTCTGCGCGCTGGTCGGCGCGGTCCTGGCGCTCGCCCTCTTCCGTACGGCGGCCACCCGCGCCATCCGCACCGGCGACCTGCTCCGCGCCGCCGGCTGACCTGCCCGGTGGGCGGTCCCGTGACGTCCGGGACATCTGCCTCCGCTAGCGTTCTGCGCATGGGTGACTTCGACGACCTCCTGTCCGCGAACAAGGAATTCGCCGCCGACTTCGGGCTCGGCGGCTTCGACGGCGTGGCGCACGCCGGGGTGGCGATCGTGACGTGCATGGACTCCCGGATCGACCCCCTCAACATGCTGGGCCTGAGCCCGGGTGACGCGAAGATCTTCCGGAACCCGGGTGGGCGCGTCACCGAGGCCGCCCTCGAGGCACTCGTCCTCGGCGCGCACCTGCTCGGCGTACGCCGGATCCTCGTCATCCCGCACACCCGCTGTGCGATGGCGAGCAACACCGAGCAGGAGATCCGCGACCGGATCGGCGAGTCCGCCGGCGTCGACGCGTCGTGGGCTGAGTTCCACGTCGTGGAGGACCAGCTCGCCGCGCTCGAGGAGGACGTCCGCAAGGTGCGGGCACACCCGCTGATCCCCGACTCCGTGCTCGTCGGCGGGTTCGTCTACGACGTAGACAGCGGGCTCCTCGAGCAGAAGCTCTGATCAGCGCGGGTCGTCCCGCGGCGTCCAGCCGCCGCCCTTGGTGAGGCCCAGCACCACCATGCCGTTGACGATCAGGAGCAGGCCGGCCACGGCCAGCACCCACGTGGCGTCCGCGTGCGTGTGTCCCGCGCGGCCGGCGTCCTCACCCGTCTGCCACGCGACCAGGGCCGCCACCAGGGCGAACACTCCGGACAGGGTCAGGCTCCAGCCGATCTCCTTGTGTGCGCTCATCACATCTCCCCGTTGATTCCTCAGGCGTCGAGAGCTTCGACGTCCACCTCGTAGGCACCCTGGACGATGAACTCCTTGCGCGGCGCCACGTCGGAGCCCATCAGCAGCTCGAAGACCTGCTCGGCCGCCACGGCGTCGTCGACGGTGATCCGGCGCAGCGTGCGGTGGCGGGGGTCCATGGTGGTCTCGGCCAGCTGGTCGGCGTCCATCTCACCGAGGCCCTTGTAGCGCTGGACCGGGTCCTTCCACCTCACGCCCTTCTTCTTCAGCTCGGCGAGCTTGCGCTGCAGCTCGTCGTCGGAGTAGGTGTAGGTGTACTTGTCCATGCCCTTCTTGGGGTTGGAGATCTCGATCCGGTGCAACGGCGGCACCGCCGTGTAGACCCGCCGCTCGGTGATCAGCTCGGGCATGTACTTGAAGAAGAGCGTGGCGAGCAGGCAGCGGATGTGGGCGCCGTCGGAGTCGGCGTCGGCCATGAAGATGATCCGGCCGTAGCGGCGGGCCTCGAGGTCGAAGGTCCGCCCGGAGCCCGCGCCCACGACCTGGATGATCGAGGCGCACTCGGTGTTCTTGAGCATGTCGCCCACCGAGGCCTTCTGCACGTTGAGGATCTTGCCGCGGATCGGCAGCAGCGCCTGGAACTCGGAGTTGCGGGCCAGCTTGGCGGTGCCGAGCGCCGAGTCGCCCTCCACGATGAACAGCTCGGTGCGCTCGTTGTCGTTGGCGCGGCAGTCGGCGAGCTTGGAGGGCAGTGCCGAGGACTCCAGGGCGTTCTTCCGACGCTGCGTCTCCTTGTGCTGGCGAGCCGCGATCCGGGTCTTCTGAGCCCCGACGACCTTCTCCATGACCAGCTTGGCCTGGGCCTTCTCCGCCCGCTTGGTGGAGGTGAGGAACTTGCGCAGCTCGGCGGTCACGACCTTGCGTACGACGCTGCGCGCGGCCGGGGTGCCGAGGATCTCCTTGGTCTGGCCCTCGAACTGCGGCTCGGCCAGGCTCACGGTCACGACCCCGGTCAGCCCCTCGAGCACGTCGTCCTTGACGACGTCGTCGTCGTTGACCTTGAGCGCCTTGGTCGCGCGCATCACCTCGTTGAACGTCTTGGTGACCGCCTGCTCGAAGCCGCTGAGGTGGGTGCCGCCCTTGGGCGTGGAGATGACGTTGACGAACGACCGGAGCTCGGTGTCGTAGCCGGTGCCCCAGCGGACCGCCACGTCCACGGTCAGCTCGCGCTCGACCTCCTGGGGCGTCATGTGGCCCTTGTCGTCGAGCAGCGGCACCGTCTCGGTGAAGGTGTCCATGCCCTGCAGCCGGACGATGTCGGTGACCGGCTCGTCGTGGGCGAGGAACTCCACGAACTCCGCGATGCCGCCGTCGTGGCGGAACTTCTCCTCGACGGGGTTGTCCCCGCGCAGGTCGCGGATCACCAGCTCGAGCCCGGGCACGATGAACGAGGTCTGGCGCGCCCGGCCGAGCAGCCCCTCGAACTCGAAGCGGGCGTCCTTGGTGAAGATCTGGCGGTCCGGCCAGAAGCGGATGCGGGTGCCGCTCCTGCCCTTGGCGACCCGTCCGCCCTTGCGGGTCAGCCCGGACCTGGCGGTGAACGGCGCGGTGGGGCCGTCGCCGTCGAAGACGCCGGGGACGCCGCGGCTGAAGCTGATGCCCTGCTGGCTCGGGGAGCGGTCGACGTCGATGTCCATCCGCGCGGACAGCGCGTTGACGACGCTGAGCCCGACGCCGTGCAGGCCACCGGTGGCGACGTACGAGCCGCCGCCGAACTTGCCGCCGGCGTGCAGCTTGGTCGCGACGACCTCCACACCCGGCAGCCCCGTCTTGGGCTCCTTGTCGGTGGGGATGCCGCGCCCGTCGTCGTGGACCTCGACGGAGTCGTCGGCGTGCAGGGTGACCTCGACCCGGTGCGCGGAGCCGGCCAGGGCCTCGTCCACGCCGTTGTCGATGATCTCCCACAGGCAGTGCATGAGGCCTCGGGTGTCCGTCGACCCGATGTACATGCCGGGGCGCTTGCGCACGGCCTCGAGGCCCTCGAGGACCAGGAGATGTGCCGCGTTGTACGTGTTGTCGATCGTGCTGCTCCCGCCGGGTTCGGTGCTGGTGTCGGGCATGTCTCGGGCTGCTGCCGGGTACTGGACGAATCTACCCGCGACACGCCGTACGGCGCAGAAGGCTCGCCTGCCGGGAGGCGACGGGAGCCGGGTCTACCGTGGGCCGCACAGCAACATCGGGTGGGGAGCACGTCACGATGTGGACACGATCGGCACTCGGGTTCGGCGTACCGCAACCTGTCATCCCCCACACGCGTCAGACTCAGCAGGGCTAGACGTCTTCTCCACAGATCGGTCCCGACGGTTGGGAACGCTCAGAACGGGGAAGACACTCCGTGATTGGATGACGTGTCAGGCACCACGCAGAGTCGGGAATCTTTGGGCCCCGTCGCTACGTTGGGACTAGACACCGATGATGAGAAATGAGGCCGTTGTGACCACTGCCGTTGCCCCCAGTTCCCCAGCGCTCACCGCTGTGGACCGCTGCGACCGTTGCGGAGCCCAGGCCTACCTTCGTGTTGAGCTCCAGAGCGGCGGCGAGCTGCTGTTCTGCGCCCACCACGCACGTGAGCACGGTGACAAGCTGCGCGAGATCGCTGCCAACGTCGTCGACGAGACCCACCGGCTCGGCGACACGCCGGCCCGGCTCGCCGAGACCGAACACTGACCCGAGTCCCCAGCCAACGCGACAGCCCCGGACGACGTCCGGGGCTGTCGGCATTTGGGCGGCACCCGCGTGGGAGGGTCTCCCCGTGACCCTGATCGATGTGCTCGTCGCCCTCGCCATCGCCGTCGGGCTGGTCGGCATCCTGGTGCCGGTCCTGCCCGGCTCGGCACTGATCCTGGCCGCCGTCCTCGTCTGGGCGGCGGTGACCGGCGGCGCGACCGCCTGGACCGTGTTCGGGGTCGTCACCGCCCTGCTGGTGGCCGGCACGGTCGTGAAGTACGCCGTCCCGGGCCGGCGGCTCAAGGACTCCGGCATCCCCGCCTCGACCCAGTGGATCGGTGCCGCGGGCGCCATCCTCGGCTTCTTCGTCGTGCCCGTGGTGGGCGTCTTCCTGGGGTTCGTCGCCGGCGTGTACGTCGCGGAGCGGTCCCGGCTCGGCGCCCAGCCCGCCTGGCCGTCGACGAAGGCGGCGCTGCGCGCGGTCGGGCTCAGCATCCTGATCGAGCTCGCGGCCGGCCTCCTCGCCGCCGGGGTGTGGGTCGTCGGCGTCGTGGCGGTCTGACCCGTGGCGATCCTCCTGGCCCTGCTCGCCGCGGCGTCGTACGGCCTCTCCGACTTCGTGGGCGGCGTCTCCTCCAAGCGCACCAGCCCCTGGGCGGTCGCGCTGACCGCGCAGCTCGCCGGCGCGGCGCTGGTCCTCCTGCTCACCGTCTTCGTCGACGGCTCCCCCACGCGTGCCGACCTGCTCTGGAGCGTGGTGGCCGGCCTCGGCAACGGCTTCGGTACGGCGTTCCTGTACCGCGGGCTCGCATCCGGCCGGATGGGCGTCGTGGCGCCGGTCTCCGGCGTCGGCGCCGCCCTGGTGCCGGTCGCCGTCGGGGTGCTCACCGGGGAGCGCCCCGAGGTCCTCGTCTGGCTCGGGATCCTGGTCGCCCTGCCCGGCATCTGGATGGTGTCGCGCGAGCCCTCGTCGGGCGGCGCGCCCGGGGCCGGCGGGCTCGGGTCGGGGCTCACCGACGGCATCCTGGCCGGGCTCGGCTTCGGCACGCTCTTCGCCGCCCTCGCCCAGATCCCCGAGGAGGCCGGGTTCCTGCCGCTGGCGCTCAACCAGGTCGTCGCCGGGCTCGCCATCGTCGCGGTGGCGACCGCACTCCGCTCCGCGTGGGTCCCCCGCGAACGCGCGGCGCTGGGCGGGGCCGTCAGCGGGGCCCTCGGCGCGCTCGCGACCGGCTCGTTCCTGGTGGCCACCCACAGCGGCTACCTCACGGTGACGGCCGTGATCGCCTCGCTCTACCCCGCCTTCACGATCATGCTCGCCGCCTCGGTGCTGCGCGAGCACGTGCACCGGGCCCAGGCGCTCGGGCTCGGCCTGTGCGCGGTCGCGATCGCCCTGGTCGCCGCGGGGTAGTCCGTCCACCCGGAAGTGGCTGAGCCGCCTCTCCCGGGGTACACATGACCCATGAGCAACGACGCAGCAACGCCCGCCGAGCCCACGCCGGCGACCGCCCCCGACCCGACGACCCCCGACCCCCGGGCTCCCGAGCGCAGGGCGCCAGCCGGTGCGACCCCCGCGAAGGACCCGCTCCGCGGCTCGCGCACCAGCGGGGCCTGGGCGGCCGTGGTCGGGCTCGGGATCCTGCTGCTCCTGCTGATCATCTTCATCGCCCAGAACACCCAGACGGTCCAGGTCTCGTTCCTCGGCTGGGACGGCGAGGCGCCGCTCTCGGTGACCCTGCTGATCGCCGCCGCCGCGGGGCTGATCCTGGCCACGGCCGCCGGCTCGCTGCGGATCCTGCAGCTGCGGCGGCGGGTGCGCAAGGGCAAGCGCGCCTGAGGGCGCCTGCTCGCCGCGGTGATCTGGACCGCGTGGTCAGCGGCGACGCAGGATGCTGACGCCGGCCCAGACCACGAGTGGCAGGCCGACAAGCAGGACCAGCACTTCGACCCAGCCGATGCCGAACATCAGTCGAGGTAGTCGCGGAGGACCTGCGAGCGGGACGGGTGCCGCAGCTTCGACATCGTCTTCGACTCGATCTGCCGGATCCGCTCGCGCGTCACCCCGTAGACCTTGCCGATCTCGTCGAGGGTCTTCGGCTGGCCGTCGGTGAGACCGAAGCGCATCGAGACGACGCCGGCCTCACGCTCTGACAGGGTGTCGAGGACCGAGTGCAGCTGCTCCTGGAGCAGGGTGAACGACACGGCGTCGGCCGGGACGATCGCCTCGGAGTCCTCGATCAGGTCGCCGAACTCGGAGTCGCCGTCCTCGCCGAGCGGGGTGTGCAGGGAGATCGGCTCGCGGCCGTACTTCTGCACCTCGATGACCTTCTCCGGGGTCATGTCGAGCTCCTTGGCGAGCTCCTCCGGCGTGG
>JAOPXF010000254.1 GCA_025965295.1 Nocardioides sp. | reverse complement strand
GAGGCCGTGGGTCAACTCCTCTCCTCCTACCCCGGCATCGACCTGGTCGCCGCCTCCCTGACCCTGCTGGACCCCGAAGACCCGGGAGCCTGGGTCCACCTCGGCGAGCGTGCCTGGCTCCGGGAGTGGTCACGAGCGGGCACGTCCTGCTCGGTCGCTCCGCGGCAGGACGCCGGGGCCGACCAGGCCCTGTCACTGCCCTGGCTCTCGCAGCTGGCCCGTCAGGACGTGACCGCGATCGCCGACATCGCGCGGCTGCCCGCGGCCGCCGCCCAGGACATCGATGAGCTGACCGCGTGTGGCGTGGAGGCACTGGTCTCCAGGTCCATCCTCTGTGACGGGGTCCTGTTCGGGAGCGTGGCGGTGGCCCGCGTGACCCCGGGTGACTGGCCCGAGCAGTACGTCGCCGACCTGCGCCTGCTGAGCGCGGCGCTGGGGTCGCGGATGTCGGCGACCCAGGCCCGTGGCTCCCTGGCCGACGCCCTCAAGCGCGGTGACCTGGCGCGCGCCAGCCAGCAGGACTTCTTCTCCGCGATCGGGCACGAGCTGCGCACCCCCATCGCGGCCATCGTCGGCACGGCCGAGCTCCTCGGTGGCGACGCCCGCGACCTGGTCGAGAGCCTGACGGGGAGCTCCGACGCCGCCGGGGGCGCCCCCGCCGACGGGCACTCACGGCTGGCCTCGAGCGCGGCCCACGACGCCGACGTGATCCTCGGCGCCGCCGAGCAGCTGCTCGCCATCGTGGAAGACCTCCTGGGCACCGGCCAGGAGCTGGGCGGCGGGGCGGAGAGCCAGCTGGTCGACGTGGCAGATGCCGTCGCCGACGTCGTGCACTGGCTGCGCGCCCCCGCCCTCTCTGCGCAGGTCACCGTGACCGCCGACATCGCGCCGCGGACGATGGTCCTCACGACGCCCTCCGGGATGCGCCAGATCCTCACCAACCTCGTCGGAAACGCCATCGCGTACAACGTCCCCGGGGGCACCGTCCGGGTGACGCAGTCGCGGACCCGCAACGAGTTCGGGGAGCCCCGCGTGCGGGTCAGCGTGCGCGACACCGGGCTCGGCCTGACCCCCGAGCAGCAGAAGGACGTCTTCAAGCCGTTCGTGCGCTTCGCCGGCCCCGAGGTCCGGGGCACGGGTCTGGGGCTGTCGCTGTCGCGGTCCCTCGCCGAGCGGGACGGCGGCATGATGGGCGTCGAGTCCGCGCCGGGTGAGGGCTCCACCTTCTGGGTGGACCTGCCGGCGGCAGCACCCGACCAGTCCTGAACCGGCCTCGACGTACGGCGCTCAGCGCATCAGCTCCTCCATCTGGGCGAACTGGCGCTGCAGGGCCCGCAGGTGAGGGGCCACGGAGGGGTGGCGGTACTTCCCCGCCAGCGCACCCTCGCCGCCGGCGACCCGGGCCAGCGCCCACTCGGCCCGGTTGAGGGCGGTGAGGACCGCGGTCACGCGGGCGCCGTGGGCCACCTGGTCGCGGGTGGCCAGGCCGTCCGGGAGTCCGATGAGGTAGGCGTCGAGGAGCGGCTCGACCTCCTCGCGCGCGGAGAGCGAGTAGTACCCGAGGTCGGCCCCGACCGGACCGTGCCCCAGCGTTCCCCAGTCGACCGCCACGATGTCGTTGCCCTCGCGGCCCGGAAGGTTGGCCGGCACCGGGTCGCCGTGCTGGGGCACCTGGGGCAGGGCGTCCAGGGACGCGAGCAACGCCTCACGGCGGCTCCACAGGTGGTCGGCAACGTCGGCGACCGTGGTGCGGGCCAGCGTGCGCCACCCGCCACGACGGGCGACTCGCGCCATCCGGTCGCGCAGCTGGTCACGCGCCAGCCAGGGCGCCGGCGCCAGGTCCGCGCCGGCGAAGCGCCCGAGGGACACGGCCACGAACAGGCCGCTGTTGGCGGCGTCCTCGACCCAGACCTGCGTCAGTGTGATCCCTTCGACGTCCTCCTCGACCGCCGCCGGCTGTCCGGCCCGCAGCCCCGGGGTGGTGGCGACGACTCCCGAGATCTCCACGTCGGCCGCGCGACGCCAGTAGGCGAAGTGGGTCGGGTCGCTCAGCTCGGCCGGGTCGTGATGCCCGGGGGCCGCGATCCGCTTGACGGCCACCGCGGTGCCGCCGAGCGCGGTGCGCCACACACCCACCGTCGACGAGCCGGCGCTCCCCGGCAGGGGATGCCATGCCGGGTCGGGCTGCCACATGCCACGGACGCTAGCCGATGTCACGCTCGCGGTACCGCCACCACGCGGAGGCGAGCAGGGCCGCGGCCAGGGTGGTGAGGACCAGTGCGGAGCCGGCGGACCAGCGCTCGAGCGGCATCGCCGGGCTGTGTGCGTACGGCGACAGCCCGGTGACCCAGTCCGGGAGACCGAGCAGCTCCCCGAGCTGGCCGACCGCGAGGACGGCGCCCAGCACGGCCCAGCCCAGAGCGGCCCATCGGCTCCGGATCGCGAAGAGCAGCACCGCGACGCCGAGGACCGTCCACACCGCTGGGACCTGGCCCAGCGCGGCCCCGGTGAGCAGGGCCGGGTCGCGGCCGAGGCCGACACTGGTCGCGAGGCCGGTGACGGCGAGCAGCCATGCGGCACCAAGGGTGGCCACGACGACGCTCGCGCCGAGCTGCTGGGTCCGGGACGTCGCGGTGGCCAGCACCTGCTCGGTCCGCCCGTCGTGCTCGTCCGCGCCGCCGCGCCCGACGACGGACAGACCGAAGCAGGTGACGACGACGCCCGCGAGGGACAGCACCGCCGCCAGGAGCGAGTCCTCCAAGGCCCCGGCGCCCCCGATGCTCTCGAGCATCCGTCGGCCCGCATCGTTGTCGAGGAGGTCCTTGACCCCGGGTGCGATCGCGCCGAGGACGCCGCCCATCGCGGCCGCGCCGACCGTCCAGGAGAGCAGCGCGGTGCGGTGCACCCGCCAGGCCAGCTGGAGGGCGTCCGCGAGCCGAGGGCTCCCCCGTGCGGGTCCGGGCCGGGCGGCGAACAGCCCCGAGCCGAGGTCCCGCCGGTCCCGGAGCGCCTGGGCGCCCCCAGCGAGGACGAGAGCCAGCGCCAGGTCGAGCACGAGGACCCACCAGCGCGGGTCGTGCCACGCGCTGAGCCGCGTGGACCAGCCGAACGGAGAGAGCCAGCTCAGCCACGTCGGACCGACGTCGCCGACCGCCCGGAGCGCGTAACAAGCAGCGATCGCCGCGCCGGCGATGCCGGCGCAGGTGCGGCTGCTCGCGGCCAGCTGGCAGGCGACCGCGGTGAGCCCGACCGACACCAGCCCGATCCCCGTCCAAGACGCTCCGAACGCGACGCTCCCGATGAGCGGGAGACCGCCGGCGACATCCGCGGCCGCCGCGAGCACACCCGCCAGCGCGGCGATCGCCGTACCCTCCAGGAGCGCGGCGGCGAGCTGGGCACCCGGACCGACCGCCGTGCCACCGAGGAGCTCGGCGCGGCCGGACTCCTCCTCGCCGCGGGTGTGGCGCCGAACGACGACGAGCACGAGCAGCGCGACGAAGACGGCGTAGAGCACGGTCAGCTTGGTCATGGCGAGCTCGCCGAGGCTGTGCTCGTCGAGGACCGGTCCGTAGAGGGCGACGATCGCGGGGCTGGCGTTCAGGGCGCGGGCCGCGTCGACCCGGTCTGCGACGGAGGGGTAGAGGCTGCCCGTGGCGGCGGCGGACGCGTAGACGACCAGGGTCAGCACGGCCACCCAGACACCGGCCAGGACGCGGTCGCGACGCAGCGCGTGACGCGCCAGGGCGAAGGTGCCGGCGTACCGGTTCATGCGCGGTAGGCGTCGAGGAACAGCTCCTCGAGCGTGGGTGGTGCGCTCGTCAGGGCCGACACGCCGGCGGCGGTGAGGGCGCCCAGGACTCTGGGGAGTGCGTCCGGCTCGACCGTGCACGTCACGGTCTGACCGTCCTGGTCGAGGTCGTGCACGCCGTCGACGGCACCGAGGTCCGGCACGACACCTGTCACTTCGGCGCGGATCCGGCTGCGCCGGAGGTGACGGAGCCCGGCAAGGCTGCCCGACTCGACGGCGCGCCCCGCGCGGATGATCGTCACCCGGTCGGCGAGCCGCTCCACCTCGCTGAGGATGTGGCTCGACAGGAGCACGGTGGTGCCGGTCGCGGCGCGCTCGGCCACGCAGTCGGCGAAGACCTGCTCCATCAGCGGGTCGAGGCCCGACGTGGGCTCGTCGAGCACCAGCAGCTCGACGTCCCCGGCGAGCGCGGCGACCAGTGCGACCTTCTGCCGGTTGCCCTTGGAGTAGGCCCGCCCCTTCTTGGTCGGGTCGAGCTGGAAGCGCTCCAGCAGCTCCTCGCGGTGTCCCTGCCGTGGATCCGCGCCCCGCATCTGCAGCAGCATGTCGATCGTCTCACCGCCCGAGAGGTTCGGCCAGAGCGCGACGTCGCCGGGCACGTAGGCCAGGCGCCGGTGGATGGCCACCGCGTCGCGCCACGGGTCCAGCCCGAACACCGTGGCCGTACCGCCGTCGGTCCGCAGCAGGCCGAGCAGCGCCCGGATCGTCGTCGACTTGCCGGCACCGTTGGGCCCGAGGAAGCCGTGGATCTCGCCGCGGGTCACGGTCAGGTCGAGGCCGTCGAGGGCCCGCAGGCTGCCGAACGACTTGACCAGGCCCCGGACCTCGATCGGGGCCGTGAGTCGCTGGTCGATCATCACCCTGCGAGGCTACGCGCGTCAGGCGTTGACGACATCCACCTGCACGGCGAGCGCGTCCAGGACCGCCTGCTCGAGAACGCCCCGTCTCGGGTCGGGGACGGCGAGCCACGGGCCCACGGACGCGAGAGCACCCAACCGGGAGTCCTCCAGCACCTCGCCCACCGCGGTGTGGTCGCCTCCCGTCACCAGCGGCGTGCCGTCCGGCAGCCCACCCAGGATCCGTGCGGCGTGGTCGGCCGCCGCCTCGTAGGCCTGGCGGGCCTGGTTGTCGCGTCGGCGCGCGAAGCGCTGCTGGCTCTGCCCGCCGGCCTTGGTGCGGCCCTGCACGTGTCGCTGGCCCACCTTGGACTCGACGGTGCGGTCCCCCTCGAGCCGGGCGACCGCGAAGCCGCCCTTGCGGACCAGCAGGATGCCCCAACGCCCGGGGGCCTCGACCGCGCCAGCGAAGGCCGCGGGCTCCGGCTCGCCGGCATACGGCGAACCGAACGGCAGCCGGGCCACGAACGTCGAGCCGTCCGGGGCGGCACCGGTCAGGGCACCCCCCTCGACCGCGAGCCCGGTGCTGCCGTGGCGCCCGTTGAAGTTCAGCACCCACCGCTCGAAGCGGGCGGACGGGATCAGTACCTCGGGCATGCGGTCACCCTAGTCAGGCGTCCTGGTAGACCACCCGGAAGCGCTCGAGGACGACGGGCATGTCCGGCCGGAAGCCCCGCTCGCCGCTGGCCACCCGCGTGAAGAACCGCTCGTGGGCGATGCGCCACTGGGCCAGCGAGCGGTCGCCCTCGCCCTCGAGGAACGCGTGCTCGTCGTCGACCTCGTCGAACGGGACCACTCGCACATCGGTCGCTTCGACCAGCGCACGCGGGTGGCCGGACCCGTCGAGCAGGATGCTCAACGAGCCGCGCTCGGGCAGCGGCTCGCCGTCGTCCTCGTAGTCCCACAGCGCACTGGAGGTCGCGGTCTTGGTGCCCGACAGCACCAGGGACAGCAGCTCGTCGGCCTCGGTCGGCTCGGCGCCGAACGACCAGGCCGGAGGCGGCACGACCTCCAGCGACGTGGGGCCGAAGTAGGCCGGTGCGGTGTTGAGCCGGGCATGAACGCGGGCCAGCTCCCAGAACGCCTCGACCGCGGAGTGCTCCACGATCGTCAGACGTTGAAGCCGAGAGCCCGCAGCTGGTCGCGGCCGTCGGGCGTGATCTTGTCGGGGCCCCACGGCGGCATCCAGACCCAGTTGATCGCCACGTCGTTGACGAGGCCCTCCAGGGCGGAGTTGGTCTGGTCCATGATCACGTCGGTCAGCGGGCAGGCCGCCGAGGTGAGAGTCATGTCCAGGACGACGTTGTGGCCCTCGTCGAGGTGCACGTCGTAGACGAGTCCGAGGTCGACGACGTTGATGCCGAGCTCCGGGTCGACGACGTCCTTCATGGCCTCGGTGACGTCGTCGATGGTCACCGTCGCGGTGCCGCCGGTCGCCTCGGGCACCTCGGGCAGGTCGCCGTGGTCCACGGCGGTGTTGGTGTTGTCGCTCACTTGCTCTCCTCCAGAGTCTCGACAGGTCCGACCACCGACAAGGTGGCGTCCTTCCAGGCCATCCACGACAGTAGTGCGCACTTCACCCGGGCCGGGAACTTCGCGACCCCGGCGAACGCGATCGCGTCCTCCAGGACCTCCTCGTCCGGCTCCACGTTGCCCTTGCCCTGCATCAGGGTCAGGAAGCTCTCGTGGATCGCCATCGCCTCGTCGACGGGCTTCCCGATCACGAGGTCGGTCAGCACCGAGGCGGACGCCTGCGAGATCGAGCACCCGACGGAGTCGTAGGACACGTCCTCGACACGGAGCACACCATCGGGGGCGTCCGCCATGTGCACGCGCAGCGTCACCTCGTCACCACAGGTGGGGTTGACGTGGTGCACCTCGGCCTCGAAAGGGTCCCGCAGCCCCTTGTGGTGGGGGTGCTTGTAGTGGTCGAGGATGATCTCCTGGTACAGCGCATCCAGCTCTTGGCTCATGCTTCTCCCGGGGTCCCCGCGGAAAGCGAGCGCAGCGAGTCTTTTCGTGGGGTGTTCATATCTCAACTCAACTTGAAGTAGGAGCGGGTGTATTCCAGGCCGTCCACGAGGGCGTCGATCTCGGCGGGTGTCGTGTAGAGGTACGACGACATGCGCGTCGAGCTCTGCACCCCGAAGCGCTGGTGCGCCGGCTTCGCGCAGTGGTGGCCGGCGCGGACGGCGATCCCTCGCGAGTCGAGCACCTGCGCAACGTCGTGCGGGTGCACCCCGTCGATCTCGAACGAGATCGCCCCGCCCCGCTGGGTGGCGTCCAGCGGGCCGAGCACGGTCAGCCCGGGCACGGTGGCGAGTCCCTCGAGGGCGTACGCCGTGATCGCCTGCTCGTGGGCGTGGATGTTCTCCATGCCGATGTGGCTGAGGTAGTCGACGGCCGCACCCAGCCCCACGGCCTCGACGATCGGCGGCGTGCCGGCCTCGAACTTGTGCGGGATCCCGGCGTACGTCGATCGCTGCATGCTGACGGTCTCGATCATCTCGCCGCCGCCGAGGAACGGGGGCAGCCGGTCGAGGACCTCGCGCCGGCCCCACAGAACGCCGATGCCGGTCGGCCCGACGACCTTGTGGCCGGTGAACGCCAGCAGGTCGGCACCCGAGGCCACCACGTCGACGGGGAGCTGCGGAGCGGCCTGCGAGGCGTCGACGACGACGATCGCGCCGACCTCGTGGGCGCGGCGGGCGATCTCGGCGACCGGGTTGATCGTGCCGAGCATGTTGGAGACCCAGGTCAGCGAGACGACCTTGGTGCGCTCGGTGATCAGGTCGTCGATGTTCGAGAGATCGAGCCGACCGTCGTCGGTGAGCCCGAACCAGCGCAGCGTGGCGCCCTTGCGCTCGGTGAGCAGCTGCCACGGCACGATGTTGGAGTGGTGCTCCATCTCGGTGATCACGACCTCGTCGCCGGCACCGATCGCCAGGTCGCCGGTCGCCCAGGCGAGGGTGTTCGCCACGAGGTTGAGCGCCTCGGAGGCGTTCTTGGTGAAGATCACCTCGTCGCGACTCGGCGCGCCGATGAAGGCCGCGACCTTGTCGCGGCCCCCCTCGAACGCCTCGGAGGACTCGGCCCCCAGCTGGTGCATGGCGCGCGCGACGTTCGCGTTGTGGCGCTCCAGGTGGTCGACCATCGTGTCGATGACGATCTGGGGCTTCTGCGAGGTGTTGGCGCTGTCGAGGTAGACCAGCGGCTGCCCGCCCGCGAGGGTGCGCGACAGGATCGGGAAGTCCTTGCGCAGGACCTCCAGCTCGGGCAGCAGACCGGTCAGCTCGTGGGTCATGCTCAGACTCCGGCCTTGGTGTACTTGTCGTAGCCCTCGGCCTCGAGCCGGTCGGCCAGCTCGGGGCCGCCCTGCTCGGCGATCTTGCCGTCGACGAAGACGTGCACGTAGTCGGGCGTGATGTAGCGCAGGATCCGCGTGTAGTGCGTGATCAGCAGGACGCCCTTGCCCTCCTTCGCGCGGAACCGGTTGACCCCGTCGGAGACGACCTTGAGCGCGTCGATGTCGAGGCCGGAGTCGGTCTCGTCGAGGACGGCGACCTTCGGGCTCAGCAGCTCGAGCTGGGCGATCTCGTGGCGCTTCTTCTCGCCGCCGGAGAAGCCCTCGTTGACCGAGCGCTGGGCGAACGTGGAGTCGAGGTTCATCTGCTCGAGGGTCGTGTTGACGTCCTTGACCCAGGTGCGCAGCTTGGGCGCCTCGCCGTCGATCGCGGTCTTGGCGGTGCGCAGGAAGTTGGAGACCGACACCCCGGGGACCTCGACGGGGTACTGCATCGCGAGGAAGACCCCGGCGCGGGCGCGCTCGTCGACCGTCATGGCCAGCACGTCCTCGCCGTCGAGGCTGACGGCACCGCCGGTGACGGTGTACTTGGGGTGGCCGGCGATCGAGTAGGCCAGCGTGGACTTGCCCGATCCGTTGGG
>JAOPXF010000025.1 GCA_025965295.1 Nocardioides sp. | reverse complement strand
AAGGCACGCGCCCGGGCCGAGCTGCGCTACGCCCGATGACGCTGACGGGCGACGTGGTCTCGACAGGCTCGACCACCGAGGAAGACGCCGCGCTGGCGCTGCTGCGCCACCGGCCGCTGGTGGTGCTGACCGGGGCGGGGCTGAGCACCGACTCCGGCATCCCGGACTACCGCGGCCCGGGGTCGCCGGCGCGGATGCCGATGACCTACCAGGAGTTCGTGTCCGGACCGGAGGCCCGGCAGCGCTACTGGGCGCGCAGCCACCTCGGCTGGGGCCGGATGAAGCACGCCGAGCCCAACCCCGGGCACCACGCCCTCGCCCGGATCGCCCCCGACCTGCTGATCACCCAGAACGTCGACGGCCTGCACGAGCGCGCCGGCTCGCCGCGGCTGGTCGCCCTGCACGGCCGGATCGCCGACGTGGTCTGCCTCGGCTGCCGGGCCGGCTCGCCCCGGGTGGCGCTGCACGAGCGGCTGACCGCCCTCAACGCCGGGTTCGCCGAGCGGCACGCCGCCGCCGCGAGCCGTCCGGACGGCGACGTCGACCTCGAGGACACCGCCGACTTCGTCGTCCCCGGCTGCGAGCGCTGCGACGGCATCCTCAAGCCCGACGTCGTCTTCTTCGGCGAGAACGTCCCGGCACCCCGGGTCGAGCGCTGCTACGCCGCGGTCGACGCCCTCCCGGGGGCCGGCGGCGCGCTGCTGGTCGTCGGCTCGTCCCTGACGGTGATGAGCGGCCTGCGCTTCGTGCGCCGGGCGGCCCGCGCGGGCACGCCGGTGGCGATCGTCAACCGCGGGACGACCCGCGGCGACGACCTCGCGACGTACAAGCTCGAGCTGGGCTGCAGCGAGTTCCTGACGGCGCTGGCCGGCTGACGCCCCGGCTCAGAGCCGGCGGACGAAGATGTGGTCGGCGGCCTCGGGCACGATCTCGGCGGTCTCGCCCCCGGAGCCGACCAGCACGCCGTCCTGGGTCGCGACGACCGTGACGGTCTTGTCGGGCAGCGCGCCGACCCGCCGCAGGGCGCTCATCAGCGCCTCGTCCTTCTGCATCTCCTCGGAGATGCGCCGCACCCGGACCCGCCCCTCCAGCGAGCCCGCCGCCCGGGACAGCGACTCGACGCCGTCCATGAACTCCTCGCCGAGGTCGATCTCGCCGAGCTCCTGCAGCCCCGGGATGGGGTTGCCGTACGGCGACTCCGTCGGGTGGTCGAGCAGCTCGACCAGGCGGCGCTCGACGGTCTCGGACATCACGTGCTCCCAGCGGCACGCCTCCTCGTGGACGAGCTCCCAGTCGAGCCCGATCACGTCGATCAGCAGCCGCTCGGCGAGCCGGTGCTTGCGCATCACCCGGGTCGCCAGGCGCAGGCCCTCGTCGGTGAGCTGCAGGTGGCGGTCGCCCTCGACGGTCAGCAGGTCGTCGCGCTCCATGCGGGCCACGGTCTGGCTGACGGTGGGCCCACTCTGGTGCAGCCGCTCGGCGATCCGGGCACGCAGGGGCGTGATCCCCTCCTCGACCAGCTCGTAGATGGTCCGGAGGTACATCTCGGTGGTGTCGATCAGATCGCTCACCGGATCATTCTGACCCATCCGTCCAGCGGCCTCCATCCGGCTGGCAGGCTGGGACGCGATGCCCTCTGTGATGTGGTTCCGCCGCGACCTGCGGCTCGGCGACAACCCGGCCCTGCTCGAGGCCTATGCCGACGACGGCGTGCTGCCGCTCTTCGTGCTCGACCCGGCCCTCTGGGGACCGGCCGGGCCGGTCCGGCGCACCTACCTCGGGCGCTCCCTCCGGGCCCTCGACGAGAGCCTGGCCCAGGGGCGCGGGCGACTCCAGGTCGTCCGCGGCGACCCGGTGCGCCGGGTGGTGCTCGCGGCGCGCGAGGTCGGCGCCGCGCGCGTCCACGTGGGCGCCGACTTCGGTCCCTACGGGCACCGACGCGACGCCGACGTCGAGCGAGCGCTGGCCGAGGCGGGGATCGAGCTGGTCCGCACGGGATCGCCGTACGCCGTCGCTCCGGGGCGGGTGACCAACGGCTCGGGACGGCCCT
The DNA here is from genome assembly GCA_025965295.1 of Nocardioides sp. Lineage (GTDB taxonomy): Bacteria > Actinomycetota > Actinomycetes > Propionibacteriales > Nocardioidaceae > Nocardioides. The sequence goes on along the minus strand of JAOPXF010000025.1, from coordinate 6,238 downwards.
ACCAGGTCTTCACGCCCTTCTCGAAGGCGTGGGCCGACCACGGCTGGCGCGGCCCGCTCGACCCGCCGGCCGACGCGAGCTGGCTGGCCCTGGAGGAGACGACCGCGATCCCCGACCCCGCGATCCCCGAGGGTGTCGAGCTGCCCGAGGCGGGCGAGGCGGCGGCCCTGCGGCGCTGGCACGAGTTCCTCGACGACCGCGTCGCCGGGTACGCCGAGGACCGCGACCGGCCGGGTGTCGCCGGCACCTCGCACATGTCGGTCCACCTCAAGTGGGGCGAGATCCATCCCCGCACGATGCTGGCCGACCTGGCGCGGCACCGCGGCGTGGGCGCCCAGACCTACCGCAAGGAGCTGGCCTGGCGGGAGTTCTACGCCGACGTGCTCTTCGCCCGGCCGGAGACCGCCCGCGAGTACCTGCGCCCCGAGTTCGCCCGGATGCGGTACGACGACCCCGCCGACCACCTCGACGCCTGGCGCCGCGGGCGCACCGGTTTCCCGGTCGTGGACGCGGGGATGCGCCAGCTGCTCGCCACCGGCTGGATGCACAACCGGGTCCGGATGATCGTCGCGAGCTTCCTGGTCAAGGACCTGCACGTGGAGTGGCAGCACGGCGCCCGGCACTTCATGCGCTGGCTGGTCGACGGCGACCTCGCCTCCAACCAGCACGGCTGGCAGTGGACCGCCGGGTGCGGCACCGACGCGGCGCCGTATTTCCGGGTCTTCAACCCCACCTCCCAGGGGCGGAAGTTCGACCCGGACGGCGCCTACGTGCGGCGGTGGGTGCCCGAGCTCGCCGACGTCGCCGACCCGCACGACCCCGATCCCGCGGCCCGGGCGAAGGCCGGGTACCCGGCCCCTGTGGTCGACCACGCCGAGGAGCGCCGCGAGGCGCTCGCCCGCTGGGAGGAGATCCGCTGACCTCGGTCGGGGGGCAGACCCGAGGGGCCGGGAGTTTTGTCGGCCGGCCGATGAACCCCCGGACCGGCTGGACCTCAGCGGGCGCGGCGTGTCAGCGTGGGGGTCTGGACCACCGAGTGAAGGACACACGTGAGCGAGCTTCTCGTCCCGCGGCGCTTCTGCGGGCCGCCGTCCTCCGGCAACGGCGGCTGGACCGCCGGGGCGCTCGCCGGGCTGGTCGAGCACGACTCTCCCGACAACCGCGCCGACTCCTGGCCGGCGATCCGGGTCGCGCTGCGCCGCCCGCCGCCGCTGGACACGCCGATGACGGTCACCGACATCGACGGCAGCACCGAGGCCAGGGTCGGCGAGGAGGTCGTGGCGCGGGCGACGCTCAGCGACACCGACCCGGTCGTCGTCGAGCCGGTGCCGCCCGACCAGGCGCGCGCGGCGATGGCGACGTACCCCGGTCTCACCTCGCACCCGTTCCCCACCTGCTTCGCCTGCGGCACCGGGCGTGAGGAGGGCGACGGGCTGCGGATCTTCCCGGGCCGCGTGTCCGACCAGGACGGCGCCACCCGGATCGCCGCGGTCTGGACGCCGGACCCGAGCACGGCCGAGGACTACCACTCGTACGTCGACGAGCTCCCGCGCGCCTCGCTCGCGACGACCTGGGCCTCGCTCGACTGCATCGGGGGCTGGGCCGGCGACCTGACCGAGCGGCTGATGGTGCTGGCGGGCATGACCGCCCGCGTCGAGACGCTGCCGGTGGTCGGCGAGGAGCACGTCGTCGTCGGGCTGGCCCGCGGCTCCGAGGGCCGCAAGACGTTCACCGCCTCGACCCTCTACGACGCCGACGGCCGCACGGTCGCGTCGGCCGAGCACGTGTGGGTCGCCGTTGACCCCGCCGACTTCGCCTGACCGCGCCGACAGTGACGCGGGTCCCGCGCCCGTCGAGTTGACCTCGGTGGAGGGCGTGGGGAGGATTGGCGGCATGGATTTGAACGATCAAAACGAGTGGTGGCGCCACTCGGTCTGCTACCAGGTCTACGTCCGCAGCTTCGCCGACGCCGACGGCGACGGGATCGGCGACCTGCCGGGCATCACCTCCCGGCTCCCCTACCTGCGTGAGCTCGGCGTCGACTCGCTCTGGATCACGCCCTTCTACACCTCCCCCCAGAACGACCACGGCTACGACGTCGCCGACTACCGAGACGTCGACCCGCTGTTCGGCACCCTGGGCGACGCCGACGAGCTGCTCGCGCGCGCCCACGATCTCGGTCTCCGGGTGATCGTCGACCTGGTCCCCAACCACACCTCCGACCGGCACGAGTGGTTCCAGGCGGCGCTGGCCGCCGGCCCGGGCAGCAAGGAGCGCGAGCGCTACGTCTTCCGCGACAGCACCGACGGCAACCCGCCCAACAACTGGCAGTCCGTCTTCGGCGGCCCCGCGTGGACCCGGGTCGAGGCTGGCCCCGGAGAACGAGCACAGTGGTACCTCCACCTCTTCGACAGCACCCAGCCCGACCTGAACTGGCGCAACCCCGAGGTCGGCGACATGTTCGAGGACGTCCTGACCTTCTGGCTCGACCGGGGCGTCGACGGCTTCCGGGTCGACGTCGCCCACGGCCTGTTCAAGGTCGAGGACCTGCGCGACCAGCTCCTCGAGGAGGGCGCGACACCCGACAGCGTCCCGGCGAACAGCACCGGCAGCCCGGCCAGCAGCCCGGCCAGCAGCATGGTGGAGCGCACCATGCGCGACGAGCCCATGTGGGACCAGCCCGAGGTCCACGACGTCTACCGACGCTGGCACGACGTCCTGGCCAAGTACGACGGCGACCGGATCCTGGTCGCCGAGGCCTGGACCCAGACCCCCGAGTCGATGGCGAACTTCGTGCGCGGCGACGAGATGCAGCAGGCGTTCAACTTCTCCTGGCTGCTCGCCGACTGGTCCGCGGAGGCCTTCGCCGAGGTCATCACCGGCACCTTCGCGGCGCTCGAGGCCGTCGGCGCCTCGCCGACCTGGGTGCTGAGCAACCACGACGTGGTCCGCCACCCGACCCGCTACGGCGGCGGCGCCCAGGGCCTGGCCCGCGCCCGCGCGGCCACGCTCACGATGCTCGGGCTGCCCGGCTCGTCCTACCTCTACGAGGGCGAGGAGCTCGGCCTCGAGCAGGTCGACGTGGCCGCCGAGCACCGCGAGGACCCCTCCTGGTTCCGCACCGGCGAGCCCGGCCGCGACGGCTGCCGCGTGCCGCTGCCGTGGGCCGGCGACCACCCGCCGTACGGCTTCGGACCGGGCACCGGCCAGCCGTGGATCCCGCAGCCCACCGACTGGGCGCCGCTCACGGTCGAGGCCCAGGCGGCCGACCCGGGCTCGACGCTGTCGTTCTACAAGCGGGCGCTGGCCGCGCGCCGCGACCAGGCCGACACCGGCGAGCACATCGAGATGCTGGAGCTCGGCACCGACGTGCTGGCGTTCCGGCGCGGGCCGCTGACCGTGGTGCTCAACTGCGGCTCCGAGGCGGTGCCGCTGCCGGCCGGCGAGGTGGTCGTCGCGAGTGGCCCGGTGACGGACACGCTGCCCGGCGACACGGCCGTCTGGCTGCGCTGACTCAGGGGGCTGACTCAGGGGCCGACTCAGGGTTGGTCGAGGCCCTTGTCGTCGAGCGCCTGGTTGTAGCGTCCGAGCACGTCGACGAACCCGGTCAGCTCGGCGTCCGACCAGTCGCCGAGGCGCTCGTCGACCCACTTGCGTCGGTGGGCGGTGACGTCGGCGAGCCGGCGTACGGCGTCGTCGCTCGCGGAGACCAGCGAGGCGCGGCCGTCGCCCGGGTCGGGCGTGCGGTCGACCAGCCCGAGGTCCACGAGGTGCTGCACCTGCCGGCTGATCGCGCCCTTGTCGATGTCGAACGTCTCCGCGATCGCCGAGGAGCGCATCGGCCCGTGCTCAGCGAGGTAGGAGAGCATGAGGTACGACGCCGGCTGCAGGTCGGGGTGCACCGCCCGGGAGCGCTCGCCGATGACCCGCTTGATGCGGCGGATGAGCACGCCCACCTCGGCCTCGAGGCGGCGCAGGGTCTCGGTGCGGGACTCGCCCGTCATCGGGACCCCAGCTCGGCGTCGACCGGCGCCACCTCGTCCTCGCGGAGGATGGTGGTGCGCAGCGGGACCTCGCGGATGAACAGCACACACACAAAGGCAAGGATGGCGAACGGCAGCGCGACAAGGAAGATCTCGCCGATCCCTTCACCGAACGACTGCTCGTAGAGCGCCCGCACCGGCGCCGGCAGCGAGCCGAGGTCGGGGATGGTGTGGCTCGCGTGGCCGCTCGTGCTGATGCCCATGGCGGCGAGACCGGTGGAGACCTTGTCGGCGACCTGGTTGGCGAGCAGCGCGCCGAGCGCCGAGACTCCGATCGAGCCGCCCATGGAGCGGAAGAACGCGACGACCGAGCTCGCGGCTCCCATGTCCGACTGGGCGGTGTTGTTCTGGACCGCCAGCACGAGGTTCTGCATGGTCGCGCCCAGGCCGACGCCGAGGATCGCCATGAACAGGCCGACGACGGCGAGGTTGGTGTCGGCGTCGATCTGGCCGAGCAGACCGAGGCCGACGATGACCAGCGCCATGCCCCCGACCAGCCAGCGCTTCCACAGGCCGGTGTCGCTGATGATCCGGCCGGTCACGATGCTCGAGACGAGCAGGCCGCCCACCATCGAGATCGACATCAGGCCGGCGTGCGTGGGGCTCATGCCGCGGGCGAGCTGGAAGTACTGGCTCAGGTAGACGGTCGAGCCGAACATCGCGACGCCGATCAGGATCGACGCGGTCGTGGCCAGGGCCGTCGTGCGGTCCTTGAAGAGGCGCAGCGGGATGATCGGCTCCGGTGCGACGGACTCGACGTACACCGCGACCGCGAGGATCACGATGCCGCCCAGGACGAGCAGGCCGCTCGTGATGGAGCCCCACGCGAACTGGTTGCCGGCGAGCGAGACCCACACGAGCAGCAGCGAGACGCCACCGACGATGAGCGAGGCGCCCAGGTAGTCGATGCGCACGTCGGTGCGCCGGACCACGGGCAGGTGCAGCGTCTTCTGCAGGACGCCGAAGGCGAGGACGGCGACGGGGAGGCCGACGAAGAAGCAGCCGCGCCAGCCCAGCGGGCTGTCGACGATCAGGCCACCGATGAGGGGGCCGCTGACGGTCGCGAGGGCGAACGTCGCGCCGATGTAGCCGGAGTAGCGGCCCCGCTCGCGCGGGGTGACCATCGAGGCGATGACGACCTGGCCGAGGGCGGTCAGGCCACCGACGCCGAGACCCTGCACGACGCGGGCCCCGATGAGGACCTCCATGCTCGGTGCGAAGCCGGCGATCAACGATCCGATCGAGAAGATCACCAGCGCCGTCTGGACGAGGATCTTCTTGCTGAACAGGTCGGCCAGCTTGCCCCAGATCGGAGTGGTCGCGGTCATCGCCAGCAGCGTCGCGACAACCACCCAGGTGTAGCCGGTCTGGCTGCCGTGCAGGTCGGTGACGATGCGCGGCAGGGCGTTGGTGACCACCGTGCTCGACAACATCGCGACGAACATCGCGAGCAGGAGACCGCTCATCGCCTCGAGGATGGCGCGGTGGGTCATCTGGGTGGGCTGCGCGGATGCGGTGGCTGCGGACGGCACGGAAGCTCGATTCATGACGGGTATAAGGTTGCTTAGGTCAACTATATTCCCGATCGTTGCCTCAGGCAACTATCCGTCTCACCGTCACGGCCGGCCCACTCTCCCCCGGATGTGGAACGACCCGCAGACGTGGACCTCGGGAGAGGGCCGCTCCGGTGGACGTGATGACCGGATCGTCTGCGGGTCGGGTGACTGCGAGGAATTCGTCAGCAGCCTCGAGGGCATTTCGGCCCCCGATGTTGCTGGGCTGCTAGACGGCAGCCACCTCACGCGTCCCAAAAGAATTCATTCTTCGGACCACCTCCTTTCCCGTGTACGACGAGCGTAGGTCCCGACCCCGGGCCGATCAAGGGATTTGATTCACGCGGTGGCCGGGGCCGCGAACTGGGCGTTGTAGAGGCGGGCGTAGGCACCGTCGGCGGCGAGCAGCTGCTCGTGGGTGCCCTGCTCGACGATCGAGCCGTCCTCCATCACCAGGATCAGGTCGGCGTCGCGGATGGTGCTGAGCCGGTGCGCGATCACGAAGCTCGTCCGGTCGCTGCGCAGGGCGGCCATCGCGTGCTGGAGCAGCAGCTCGGTGCGGGTGTCGACCGAGCTGGTGGCCTCGTCGAGGATCAGCAGCGCCGGGTTGGTCAGGAACGCCCGGGCGATCGTCACCAGCTG
>JAOPXF010000193.1 GCA_025965295.1 Nocardioides sp. | reverse complement strand
GCCCCCGCGCAGACGACCGACACGAGCGACACGACCGCCAGCGCGAGCGACACCGAGGAGATTCGATGAGCAACCCCCAGACCAACCCGAAGCGCCTGGTGCGCCGCACCGACGACCGGATGGTCGCGGGCGTCTGTTCGGGAGTGGCCGACTACCTCGGCATCGACGTGACGCTGGTCCGGCTGGTCACGGTGCTCGGCGCCGCCTTCGGCTTCGGCACCTTCATCGTCGCGTACGTCGTCGCCTGGCTGCTGCTGCCCGAGGCCTGAGCCCGCGCCCCGCGGGCACCGACCACCACGTCCGGGTGGTCGGTGATCAGGCCGTCCACGCCCAGGTCGAGCAGCAGCCGGGCCTCGCCGGCCAGGTCGCCGTGGGCCGACGGGTCGCCACCGACCCGGAACGGCTTCGACAGGTGCCGATTCTCGGCGCGCAGCGTCCATACGTGCACGGTGAGCCACTCGCGGTGGGCATCGCTGACCAGCGACGTGGGCGTGAGGGTGCCGCCCCGCCCGGGCTTCAGGACCCGGTCCCGGTGCACGCCGACCCCGTCGGCGTACTCCTGGATCGTCGCGAGCCCCGCGGGCGACGCCAGGTCGGCGTACGTCCTGGCGTCACCCGCCGCCACGAGGTCCGCCGGGCGGCCCCGGCCCTTGCCGAGCAGCTGGACCAGGGGCACCCGGGTGCGACCCGCCAGCCGGCGCAGGATCGTGGCCTCGAAGGAGAGGACACTGACCCGCGAGCGTGGGTGGTCCAGGTCGTGGCGCCGCAGGGCGTCGAGAAGCGGCGCGTCCAGGGGCAGCCCGGCCGCGTCGAAGTACGTCGCGTGCTTCAGCTCGATGAGCACGCCGATGGCCCGGCCCCTGCGCTCGGACTCCACGGCCACCATCGCCAGGATCTCGTCGAGCGTCGCAAGGCCGTGCCGCCCGTCGTGGGCCGCGCTCTGCCAGCGGGTCCGCGGGTGTCGTTCGCGGGCGGTCAGGGACCGCAGCTCCTCGACCAGGAAGTCCTCGACGAACCAGCCGGTCACGCTCTCCCCGTCGATCACCCGGGTGGTGCGGCGCCCGGCGAACTCCGGGTGGTCGGCCACGTCCGTCGTCCGCCCCAGCTCGTTGTCGTGCCGCGCCACGAGGACGCCGTCCCGGGTCGGCACCACGTCGAGCTCGATGTCGTCCGCGCCCATCGCGACGGCGAGCCGGTAGGCCCCGAGGGTGTGCTCGGGCCGGTAGCCGCTGGCGCCGCGGTGCGCGACCACGGCCGGCGTGACCACGAACGACGAGACGCGGGCCGTGGGGAGCGCAGACACCTCGGTCATGCCTCCATGGAAGCCGGGCCGGATGACCATCGGGGACCTTCGACGTGAACCCCGGATGACGCTCCGGCGAGGTCCACGACAGGATGGGACAGTGAGCCTGCCCCACCTCGGGTCCCTGACCTCCCTTCCCGTGCTCGACCACCTCGGCCTCGTCGCGGAGCCGGTGGCCGCGATGCTGCGGTCCTGGCGGGGAGCCGAGGACGTTGCCGTGGTCGAGATCGACCCCGCCCTCGCCGACACCGCGGCGATGAGCGAGGCCTACGACCTGCCGATGTCCGTCGGCGCCAACTGCGTGGTCGTCGCCGGCCGTCGCGACGGCGTGGAGCGGGTCGCGGCCTGCGTGGTGCGGGCCGACACCCGCGCCGACGTCAACAACCTGGTCAAGCGCACCCTCGACGTCCGCAAGGCGTCGTTCCTGGCGATGGACCGCGCCGTCGAGGAGTCCGGCATGGAGTACGGCGGCATCACGCCGCTCGGCCTGCCGGGGCCGTGGCGGGTGCTGGTGGACTCCCGGGTGCTCGACATCGAGGTGGCGGTCATCGGCTCCGGCGTACGTCGCTCCAAGCTGCTGGTGCCCGGCCACCTGCTCGCCGACGCGCCGGGCGCCGAGGTCGTCGAAGGACTCGCCTCCTAGTCCAGACTTGCCCCGTGGGAGACGACGAGCGGCAGCAGGACGACGGCAGGGACGAGACCGAGGAGGAGCGCCTCGATCGCAAGTGGGACGACCTGCTCCAGGAGCTCCGGGTGATGCAGACGGGGGTCCAGCTGCTCGCGGGCTTCCTGCTCACGCTGCCCTTCCAGGAGTCGTTCGAGGACCTCGACGACGTGCAGCGACGGCTCTACCTGGCGCTGGTGCTCGTCGCGGCCCTCACCACGGCGATGGTGATGGCCCCGATCGCGGTACACCGTCGACTCTCCGGCCTGCACGTCAAGGAGCGCCTGGTCCGCACCGCCCACGCGATGGTGGCGGGGGTGCTCACCGGGATCGCGCTGCTGATCACCGGCATGGTGGTCTTCATCTTCGACTTCGTCGTCGATCGGACGATCGCGCTCGCGATGGGCGGCGGCGTCGCGCTGGTCCTGCTCACGCTGCTGGTGGTGCTGCCCAACACGCTGGTCGGGCGGGACGACTGACCCGATAACCGGTCGCCGGCCGGGCGGTCGGGTGCGTAGCCTGAGTCCAGTGCGCGCACTCCCCCTCGACCACCCCGGAACCGCTGACCACCGGTCCCCCGGCCGCTTCCTGTGGTGGATGGCGAAGGGCCAGTGGCGCACCCTCGCGGCCGGGATGTTCTTCGGCATCGTCTGGATGAGCACCCAGGCCGTGATGCCGATGGTGATCGGTCTCGCGATCGACCGCGGCGTCGCCGACCAGGACCGCGGCGAGCTCCTGAAGTGGGCGCTGGTGATGCTGCTGATCGGCCTGGTCCAGGCCTTCAGCGGGATCATCCGGCACCGGTTCGCGGTCACGAACTGGCTGACCGCCGCCTACCGCACGGTCCAGCTCGTGGCCCGGCAGACCGTCCACCTGGGCGGCACGCTGCCCCGCAAGGTCTCGACCGGCGAGGTGGTCGCGATCGGCACCAGCGACCTCTCCCATCTCGGGCAGGTGATGGACGTGACCGCCCGCTTCGCCGGGGCGATCGTCTCGTTCCTGCTGGTGTCGGTGATCCTGCTGCGCACCTCGGTGACCCTCGGCCTCGTCGTACTCCTGGGCGTGCCGCTGCTGATGCTGCTCGTCGGCCCGCTGCTCTCGCCGCTCCAGCGCCGCAGCACCCGCCAGCGCGAGCTGATGGGCGCCCTGTCCAACACCGCCAGCGACATCGTGAGCGGGCTGCGGGTGCTGCGCGGCATCGGCGGCGAACAGGTCTTCCACGACCGCTACCGCCGCGAGTCCCAGACCACCCGCCGGGCCGGGGTGGAGGTGGCCAGGCTGCAGTCGATGCTCGACGCGCTGCAGGTCTTCCTGCCCGGCGTCTTCGTCGTGGTCGTGGTCTGGCTGGGCGCGCGGTACGCCGTCGAGGGCCGGATCTCCGCGGGCGAGCTGGTCGCGTTATACGGCTACTCCGCGTTCCTCATGATCCCGCTGCGGACCGCGACCGAGTACGCCAACAAGTTCATCCGCGCCCTGGTCTCCGCGAGGCGGGTCTGCCGGGTCCTGGCGCTCACCCCGGACGTCACCGACCCCGCGGTCCTCGCCCCCTCCCCGGCTCCGGGCTCGGACCTGCACGACGTCCGCACCGGGCTGCATGTGCGCGCCGGCCGGATGGTGGCGATCGTGAGCGAGCGGCCCGACGAGTCGGCCGAGCTTGCCGACCGGCTCGGCATGTGCGCGCCCGACGTCGACGACGACGTCCGCCTCGGCGGGGTGCCGCTCACCTCGTTGCAGCGCGCCGAGGTCCGGTCCCGCATCGTCGTGTCCGACACGGGCTCGATCCTCTTCTCCGGCCGCCTCGCCGACCGGCTCGACGTCACCGGCCGCGGGTCGGTGCAGGGCGCCCTCGACACGGCGTCCGCCGACGACATCCTCGAGGCGCTGCCCGACGGCCTGGACAGCCTCGTCGCCGAGCGCGGCCGCAGCTTCTCCGGCGGTCAGCGCCAGCGGCTGGTGCTGGCCCGGGCGCTGACGACCGACCCGGAGATCCTGGTGCTGGTCGAGCCGACCTCCGCGGTCGACGCGCACACCGAGGCGCGGATCGCCGCGCGGCTGCGCGACCACCGGGCCGGGCGGACCACGGTCGTCACCACCAGCAGCCCGCTGATGCTGGACGCCGTCGACGAGGTGGCGTTCCTGCGCGGCGGCCGGATCGTCGCCACCGGGCGGCACGGCGACCTGCTCGACACGAACCGCGACTACCGCGCCGTCGTCACCCGCGAGACCGAGCCGAGCCCCGAGCGCGTGGAGGTCGGCCGATGAGCACGATGCTGCCGGTCGCGGACACCCGCGCCGTACGCCGCTACGCCGGCACGATCGCTCGCAACCACCCGCGGCTCCTGTGGGGCGCGCTGTCGCTGCACGCACTCGCGGCGGTCTCCGCGCTGGCCGCGCCGCGGCTGCTCGGCGACCTGGTGCAGGCGGTCGAGGCCGGGACCACGGTCGGTCACGTCGACCGCATCATCATCGTGCTCGCGGCGTTCCTCGTGGCCCAGACCGTGCTCACCCGCTACGCCCGCTACGTCAGCCAGGTGCTCGGCGAGCAGGTGCTGGCCGAGCTGCGCGAGGACTTCGTCGGCAACGCCCTGGCGCTGCCCGTCGGCGTCGTCGAGTCCGCGGGCTCCGGCGACCTGCTGACGCGCACCAGCCGCGACGTCGACCAGCTCGGCTGGTCGGTGCGCTGGGCCCTGCCCGAGTGGACGATCGCGGTGATCACCGCCGTGCTGACCTTCGCCGCCGCGCTCAGCGTGGGCTGGTGGGTCGCGCTGCCCTGCCTGCTCGGCGTGCCGCCCCTGGTGATCGGGCTGCGGTGGTACCTCGCCCGGGCCAAGGACGGCTACCTGCGGGAGAGCGCGTCGTACTCCGCGATCAACGCGACGCTCACCGAGACCGTCGAGGGCGCCCGGACCGTCGAGGCCCTCGGCCTCGGAGACGAGCGGATCGCCGCGATCGACGCGGACATCAAGGAGTCCTACCTGGCGGAGCGCTACACCCTCTGGCTGCGCACGGTGTTCTTCCCGAGCATGGAGCTGTCCTACCTGGTCCCGACGGTGGCGACGCTGCTGCTCGGCGGCTACCTGTACACGAAGGGCCAGGTCTCGCTCGGCGACGTGACGGCCGCGGTGCTCTACGTGCAGATGCTGATCGACCCGGTCGACCGGATCGTCTCGATCCTCGACGAGCTGCAGATGGGCGCGGCCTCACTGGCGCGGCTGCTCGGCGTCGCGCAGGTGCCGGACGACCGCGCGGTGAGCGGCGCGGTGCCGGACGGCGAGAGGATCGATGCCACGGACGTGCGGTTCTCGTACGTCGACGGGCGCGACGTGCTGCACGGGGTCGACCTCGAGGTCGGCGCCGGCGAGCGGATCGCGATGGTCGGGCCGTCGGGTGCCGGCAAGTCCACGCTGGGCCGTCTGCTCGCGGGCATCCACCCGCCTCGGACCGGATCGGTCACCGTGGGCGGGGTCGGTCTCGTCGAGCTGCCGCTGGACGACCTGCGCGGCCACGTCGCGCTGGTCACCCAGGAGCACCACGTGTTCGTCGGGACGCTGCGCGAGAACCTCGCGCTCGCGGCCCCTCCCGGCGCCGGCGACGACGCCATCCGCGAGTCGCTGGAGGCGGTCGACGCCCTGGACTGGGTCGACGCGCTGCCCGAGGGGCTCGACACGGTCGTCGGCTCGGGCGGCCGGGCCCTGACCGCGGCCCAGTCGCAGCAGATCGCGCTGGCCAGGCTGGTACTCGCCGACCCGCACACGCTGGTGCTCGACGAGGCCACGTCGCTGATCGACCCGCGGGCCGCCCGGCACCTGGAGCGGTCCCTGGCCGCCGTGCTCCACGGGCGGACCGTGATCGCGATCGCGCACCGGCTCTTCTCCGCGCACGACGCGGACCGGGTGGCCGTCGTCGAGGACGGCGTCATCTCGGAGCTCGGCTCGCACGACGAGCTGGTCGCCGCCGGCGGCTCCTACGCCGCCCTGTGGGACTCCTGGAACGGCAAGCGCTGAGCGGTCGCACCAGATTCACCATGTGATGCAGGTGAACCGACACTTCTCACGGTGAACTCACCATGTGAAGTGCCGGTTCACCCGCTCAACATGATGAAGCGTCAGTCCTCGAGGCCCGTGATCCGGATGCCCGAGTGCACCTTGTACTTCCGGTTGATCGAGATCAGCACGGCGGTGAGCGGCTCGAGCTGGCGGGCCAGGCGGAGCTTGCCGGCGTCGATGCCGTCCCGCCCGGTGACGCTGCGGGCCAGCTCGATGGCAACCGCCTTGGCGTCCACCGAGTCGCCGACGACGAGGATGTCCTCGTGGTCCAGGTAGTCCGCGTCGCCCCAGAGGTTGACCGCGGAGACGTGGTGGAAGGCACCGACGACCGTCGCGTCGGGCGCGATCCGCTGGGCCGACTCGGCCGCCGATCCCTCGCCGCCGTCGATGACCTGGCCGTGCGCGCCGCGCTTGTCGAACGCGAGCGGGTTCACGCAGGAGACGACGGTCTTGCCCGCGAGCGGCAGCGCGGCCACCAGCTCGTCGTGGCCGTCGTAGGGCACCGCGAGCAGCACCACGTCGGCGTCCGCGCACGCGTCCGCGTTGGCCGCGCCGGAGACCGTGCCGGCCCCCGTCACGCCCTCGAGCCGGGCGGTGACCTCCTCGGCCACCGGGACGGCCTTCTCGGCGGCCCGCGACCCGATGACCACGTCGTGGCCGTGTCGGGCGAATCGGTAGGCCAGACCCTTGCCCTGCGGTCCGGTCCCACCCATGACCGCGATGCGGTAGCTCGTCAACGCACTCTCCTCAGATTGGTTGGGAGAAGAATGTCACCCCCGGTCCGGGGCTCGCCCCGGGCCTCCACCCTTGCCATGATGACAGCAGTTCTGTCACGGTTGGGATGCCCCCGACCTCCAGCCCCAGGAGAACCATGAAGCTCTCGATGCCGCTCATCTACGCCGGAAACCCCCGGGAGACCGCCGACCAGGTGGCCGGTCTCGAGAAGGCCGGGCTGGACACGATCTGGGTCGCGGAGCCCTACGGCTTCGACGCCCCCACGCTGATGGGCTACCTGGCCGCGAAGACCGAGACGGTCGAGATCGGGGCCGGCATCCTCAACGTCTACTCGCGCACCCCCGGCGCCCTGCTCCAGACCGCGGCCGGCCTCGACAACGTGTCGGGCGGCCGAGCGGTCATCGGGCTCGGCGCATCGGGGCCGCAGGTCATCGAGGGCTTCCACGGGCTGCCCTACGACAAGCCACTGGGCCGCACCCGCGAGGTCATCGAGATCATCCGGATGGGGCTGCGCCGCGAGCCGCTGGTCAAGGACGGGATCTTCAAGATCCCGCTCCCCGAGGGACAGGGGCTCGGCCTCGGCAAGCCGCTCAAGCTGCTCAACAAGCCCGAGCGCCCCTCGATCCCGCTCTGGGTCGCGGCGCTCGGTGACAAGAACGTCCAGATGACCGCCGAGGTGGCCGACGGCTGGCTGCCCTTCCTCTTCCACCCCGAGAAGGCCCGGGACGTGTGGGGCGACGCACTCGCCGCCGGCCGGGCCAAGCGGTCCGCGGACCTCGGCCCGCTGGAGATCTCCGCGGGCGGCATGGTCGCGATCGGCGAGGACGTGAAGGGGATGCTCGACTTCATGCGCCCGATGTACGCGCTGTACGTCGGCGGCATGGGCGCGCGCGGCAAGAACTTCTACAACGAGCTCGCCTGCCAGTACGGCTACGAGAAGGAGGCCAGGGAGATCCAGGACCTCTACCTGGGCGGCAACAAGCGCGACGCCGAGGCCAAGGTGCCGCTGGAGTGGCTCGAGGCGGGCAACCTGGTCGGCCCCGCGTCGTACGTCAAGGAGCGCATCGCGGCCTTCAAGGAGGCCGGTGTCACCAGCCTCCAGGTCTCCCCCGCCTCCGACGACCCGGCGGCCACCATCGCGCAGGTCAAGGAATGGGTGTCATGACCCGGGCGCGGCCGCACTCGCGGGGGCGCTACGACATCCTCCGCGAGATCCGGTCGCTCGACCCGGTCACCGACACCGACCGGATCGTGTGGCTGACCAGCCGCCACGAGTTCCCGTGGGACTACACCCAGGGCACCGGGATCGCGTTCCTGCGCGACTACGGCGTCCCCTCGATCGCGCGGCTGCTCGACCGGACGCGGCAGTTCGAGGACGACGGCGTGAAGCGGTACGACGACACCCTGCTGTTCGCGGAGGAGGCGTCGGTCGAGGGCATCGACTCACCGCGCGCGCACGCCGGCGTGCGGCGGCTGAACCGCATCCACGCCCACTACGACATCCCCAACGACGAGTTCCGCTACGTCCTGGCCACCACGATCGTCGGGCCGGTCCGGTGGATCGAGCAGTACGGCTGGCGGCCTCTCGACCCGGTCGAGGTCCGGGCTCTGGCGACCTTCACGACCCGCTTCGGCAGGCTGATGGGCATCAAGGACCTGCCGACGACGTACGACGGCTACCTCGAGCTGCTCACGTCCTACGAGCGGGAGCACTTCGCGTTCGACCCGGCCAACCGCCGGGTCACCGAGGCCACCCTCCGGATCGCCCGGCAGACCGCCCCGCTGCCGCTCAGGCCGGTGGTGCGCCGGGTGACGATCGCCCTGATGGACGAGCCGCTGCGCGAGGCGCTCGGAGTGCCTCGCCAGCCGGCCTGGTTCGTGCGGGCCGTGCGGGCCGGCCTGAGTCTGCGGGCGGGGCTGCTGCGCCTGTCGCCGCCGCGCAGGGAGGCCTACCACCACCGGCCCTCGACGTACCCCCAGGGCTACACGCTCGGCGACCTCGGTCCCGCCTCGATGATCGACTCGCTGAACGCGCGGGTCAGCGGGCGAGCGAGCGCGTGATCACGGCGTTGGCCGCGCGCTGGAACCCCGCGACGACGGCCTCCAGGGTCAGCCGACGCAGCTGCGGCAGGGTCCGCTCCAGCCGCTCGGCGTCCTCGGCCGAGTGCGGCTGGCTCCGGTAGGGCTCGAGCACCTCGTCGCGCAGGATCGTGGTCAGCTCCTCGACGAGCGACTCCATGTGCCGGGCGATCGCGTCGCCGGCCGCGCCGACGGACTCGAGCGGGATGTCGAGGTCGATCAGGTCCAGCCCGAACCGCAGGTTGCGCATGGCGACGAAGACCTCGTCGGTGCTGTCGAGCAGCCCGAGCCGGACCAGCAGCTGGAGGTCCGCGTCGCTCAGCCTCCGCCCGGCCTTCTTCTCGAGCTGGCGGTGGGTCAGCCGCTCGGGCGCCGCGGAGGTCCAGGAGGTCAGCATCGCCCGCTGCAGCGCCAGGTCCTCGACGGTCGCGTCGGCGGGCAGGCCGGCGACGTAGCGCTCGATCGCCTGCAGCGTGAACCCGTGGTCCTGCAGGGCCCGGACCAGGTCGAGCCGGGTGCGGTGTCCGTCGTGGTAGTAGGCGACCCGGCCGCGCCGGATCGGCGGCGGGACCAGGCCCAGGCTCGCGTAGTAGCGGGTCGTGCGCACGGTCAGGCCGACCGCCGCGGCCAGCCCGGCGATCGTCAGGAGGTCGTCGGTCCCCTCCGGCTGCGCACCCATGACCGTCACAGTAGGGCTGGGCCAGCGCCGCTGCCACCGTCGTCCCGGGCGTGCCACCTCCGGTCTTGAATCGTGACAGCGATGCTGTCACAGTAGCGCTGAGCCCACCGCCCACGATCCCGGGAGACCCGCCATGCCCGACGCCCCGTCCGTCTACGAGCAGGAACACGACGACTTCCGCCGTACGGCACGAGCGTTCCTCGACAAGGAGGTGGTCCCGTTCCACGACCAGTGGGAGCAGGACGGCCAGGTGAGTCGCGAGGTCTGGGCGAAGGCCGGCGAGACAGGCCTGCTCTGCTTCGACGTCGACGAGGAGTACGGCGGCGCCGGGGTCAAGGACTTCCGCTACAACATGGTGCTGGCCGAGGAGATGTGCCGGGTGGGCGCGAGCGGCCCCGGCTTCCCGGTGCACACCGACATCATCGTCCCGTACATCAGCCAGCTCGGGACGCCCGAGCAGAAGGCCCGCTGGCTCCCGGGCCTGGTCAGCGGCGAGATCATCTCCGCGATCGCGATGACCGAGCCGGAGGCGGGCAGCGACCTCCAGGGCATCAAGACCAGCGCCGTCGACAAGGGCGATCACTACATTCTCAACGGCTCCAAGACGTTCATCAGCAACGGGATCCTCTCCGACCTCGTGATCGTGGTCGCCCGCACCGACCCCGACGCCGGCCACCAGGGCATCAGCCTGCTCGTCGTCGAGCGCGGGATGGCCGGCTTCGAGCGCGGTCGCAACCTCGACAAGATGGGCATGAAGGCCCAGGACACCGCCGAGCTGTTCTTCGACAACGTGATGGTGCCCAAGGAGAACCTCCTCGGCGAGGAGGGCACGGGCTTCATCAACCTGATGGTCAACCTGCCCCAGGAGCGCGTCTCGATCGCCGCGATCGCGGTCGCCGCGATGGAGCACATCATGGAGCTCTGCATGAGCTACGCCAAGGAGCGCGAGGCCTTCGGCAAGCCGATCGGCAAGTTCCAGCACAACCGCTTCATGCTCGCCGAGATGGCGACCGAGCTCTACATCGCGCGGCTCTTCGTCAACGACTGCATCCTCAAGCTCAACGCGGGCGAGGCCGACTCGACGCTCGCGTCGATGGCGAAGTGGTGGACGACCGAGCTCCAGAAGCAGGTCGTGGACGCCGGCGTCCAGCTCCACGGTGGCTACGGCTACATGATGGAGTACCCCATCG
>JAOPXF010000181.1 GCA_025965295.1 Nocardioides sp. | reverse complement strand
CCCGCAAGAACTGGGCCTACCGCCAGGACCAGCTGCCCTCGACCCACCCGGTCGCCGCGGACAACTACGACCTGCAGGCCGTCGAGGTGAACTTCGACGGCATCACCTACGCCAAGGGCGCGTCGGTCCTCAAGCAGCTCGTCGCCTGGGTCGGCCTCGACAACTTCCTCGAGGGCATCCGGGGCTACTTCAAGGACTTCGAGTTCTCGAACTCCGAGTTCGGCGACCTGCTCGCCGCGCTCGAGAAGGCCTCGGGTCGCGAGCTCGAGTCGTGGGCGCAGGAGTGGCTGCAGACCTCCGGGGTCAACACGCTGACCCCGCAGTTCGAGCTGGCCGAGGACGGCACCTACGCGTCGTTCCAGGTCCTCCAGACCGCGGCCAACCCCGACCACCCGACCCTGCGCCGGCACCGGCTCGGCATCGGCCTGTACGACGAGGAGGGTGGCCGCCTGGTGCGTCGTACCTCGCTCGAGATCGACGTCGAGGGGGCCGTGACCGAGGTGCCCGGGCTCGTCGGCCAGCAGCAGCCCGCGCTGCTGCTGCTCAACGAGGGCGACCTCGCCTACGCCAAGATCCGCCTCGACGAGCGCTCGCTCGCCACGCTGGTCAACGGTCTCGCCACGCTCGACGACTCGCTGGCCCGCGCGCTGTGCTGGGGTGCCGCGTGGGACATGACCCGCGACGCCGAGATGTCGGCCACCGACTTCGTCGCGCTCGTCCTGAGCGCCATCGGCACCGAGACCGACGCGTTCGGAGTCAGCCGGATCCCGTCGTACGCCGCCACCGCCGCGACCTCCTACAGCGCACCCGAGCACCGCGACGCCCTGCGGGCCACGTGGGAGCAGGGGCTGCGCACCCTCCTGGAGAACGCCGCGGCCGGCAGCGACCACCAACTGTCCTTCGCCCGCGCCTACGCCTCGGCCGCCCACAGCGACCGGGCACTCGGCGACCTGGAGGCGCTGCTCGACGGCTCCCTGACCTTCGAGGGTCTCGCGATCGACACCGACCTGCGCTGGACGTTCGTGCACGCGCTGGCCAAGAACGGCCGTGCGGACGCCGACCGGATCGCCGAGGAGCTGGCCCGCGACAACACGATCTCCGGCCAGGAGCACGCCGCCGCCGCCCGGGCCGCCCGTCCCACCGCCGAGGCGAAGGCCGAGGCGTGGGAGATCGCCATGGTTCGCGACGACGTCGCGAACGAGACCCAGCGCAGCGTGGTGCTCGCATTCCAGGGCTTCGGCCAGGACGACGTACTCACGCCGTACGTCGAGAAGTACCTCGCCGCGGCCGACACCATCTGGGAGGACAAGGGCACCCAGCGCGCGTCCACCGCACTGGAGTACATCTTCCCGAAGCAGCTGGCCAGCCAGGAGCTGCTCGACCGGGTGGACGCGTGGCTGGAGAGCTCCCCGGCCAACCCGGCCGCCAAGCGCTACGTGCGCGAGGGCCGCGACGACGTGGCCCGGGCACTGGCCGCCCAGGCGCGGGACGCCCAGGCTCGTTGAGTGGGGGTCAGCCCGCGTGCAGCGTGTTCTGGGGGCGCGCGTGCTCGGAGAGCATGGTGATGCCGCGGCGCAGGCCGCCGACGAGGTCGCCCTCGGCGAAGGCGGTCTGCATCTGGAGGGCCGCGAGCTCGGCCTCGGCGTCGGTGAGGGTACGGCGGACGTAGCCGCCGGTCACGATCTCCAGGGCGTGCGCCGCCGGGTCGACCATGATCAGGATGCTGCGTGCGGGCGCGACCAGGCTGTTGTGCAGCTGGGTCGCGAACGCGCGGGGGTCGCCCCCAGCGGCGCCGACGAAGACCGAGAACTCCACGCGGGAGAGCTGCTCGGCCTTGCGGATCGCCTCGTCGAGCGCAAACCGCTCGGACGTGCTGAAGGGGTCACCAGCGGCCACTTGCGCCACCGGCCTCGGAGTCGTCGGTGTCCGGGCCGGCCAGCTCGGCGGTGCCCTTGCGCGGCCCGCCGAACCACTGGTCGTCCATCGCCGCGCTGCCGGGGGCCACCCGCTCCCCGCGGATCAGGGCCGGGATGTAGATGGCCAGCGTGATCAGCACGAAGAGCAGCAGCGGGACCCCACCGAGCAGCAAGATGGCGTGCAACGGCGAGACGGGGTCGGGATCGCTCCAACCCTCCGGCACGTCGGCGCTGGCGGGTCCGGCCAACGCAACCAGGGTCGCGGCGGCTCCGACGACGACGGCGGTCCGGCGAGCGAGGGTCTCGAGGGTGGCAGTCACGGGGAGCAGGATATCGGCTCCACGAGCCCGGCCCTCGCACGCCCGGGGTCGACTGGGTCACACCCGGTGCCGTCAGCTCGATATCCGCCCCCCGGACATGTACATACTGGGGCCATGTTCGGCCTAGACCAGAAAGACACGTGTGCCACCGGCGAGGACATCTGCAACCAGGTCCTCGACTGGACACACAGCGCCCCCCTGGCCCACGCGAGCGACATCCTGATCGGCAAGCCGCTCGCCCTGCTCGGCCTGCTGGTCCTGGGACTGGTCATCCGGTGGGTCCTCCACCGGCTCGTGGACCGGATCGTGGTGCGGGCCGGAGAGGGCATGCTCCCCGTCACCCGCTTCTCGAGGCCGGGCCGGTCCGGCAGCACAGCGAGCGCGCACGACATGGTCAACGCGACCCGGAGGGTGCAGCGGGCCAAGACCATGGGCGACCTGCTCAAGAGCATCGTCACCGGCATCCTCGTCGCGATCATCGGCACGATGATGCTCAGCGAGCTGAGCGTGAACATCGCACCGATCATCGCCAGCGCCGGCATCATCGGTCTCGCGCTCGGCTTCGGCGCTCAGTCCCTCGTCAAGGACTTCCTGTCCGGCATCTTCATGATCTTCGAGGACCAGTACGGCGTCGGGGACGTGGTCGACGTGGGAGAGGCCAGCGGCACCATCGAGGCGGTCAGCCTGCGCGTGACGCGGCTGCGCGACCTCAACGGCACTGTCTGGTACGTCCCCAACGGCGAGATCCTCCGCGTCGGCAACATGAGCCAGAACTGGTCGCGGGCGGTTGTCGACGTCGCGGTGGGCTACCACGAGGACCTCGCCCGCGTGACCCGCGTGCTGCGCGACGTCGCCCACGACATGTGGGAGGACGAGGACTTCAAGGGCATCATCATCGAGGAGCCCGAGGTCACCGGGGTCGAGATGTTCAACACCGACTCGGTCACCCTGCGGGTGCTGATCAAGACGGCCCCCATGGAGCAGTGGGGCGTGGCGCGCGAGCTCCGGCAGCGGCTCAAGGCCCGCTTCGACCACGAGGGCATCGAGCTCCCCCTGCCGCAGCGGGTCGTGTGGCACCGCGAGGAGAAGGACGCGCCCGATCAGGCCGCGACGGACGACGGAGCGTCCGCCGAGGCCTGACCCCGGACCTACGCGAGCGCCGCGTCCAGCGTGATCGTGGTGCCGCTGAGCGCCTGGCTGACCGGGCACCCCTCCTTGGCGGCCTGGGCCGCGGCCACGAAGTCGTCGTTGCTCATGCCGTCGACCACGCCGCGGACCGTGAGCTTGATGCCGGTGATGCCGGTGCCGGGCGTGAACTCGACCTCGGCGCTCGTGTCCAGGGTCGTGGGCGCGCTGCCGGCCTTGGCGAGGCCGTTGGAGAGCGCCATCGAGAAGCACGCCGAGTGCGCGGCCGCGATCAGCTCCTCGGGGCTGGTCTTGCCGTTGGCCTCCTCGGCACGGCTCGGCCAGGAGACGTCGTACGTGCCGAGGCCGGAGGACTCCAGGGTCACCTGGCCGGCGCCCTCGAAGAGACTGCCTTCCCAGCGCGTCGATGCGGTGCGGGTGGTTGCCATCTGCAGATCACTCCTTGTGGGGGTTTCGGGACTTTCGCGCCGAGTCTTCCACGCCGGTGTCGGCGCCTCAGGAGGGTCTCGGCAGAATGGGCACGTGACCACGTTCTACGACGACATCGGCGGCTTCGAGACGATGCGACGCATCGTCGCGACGTTCTACGAGGGCGTGGCGCAGGACGAGGTGCTGCGGCCGCTCTACCCCGAGGAGGACCTCGGTCCGGCCGAGGAGCGCTTCCTCCTCTTCCTGGTGCAGTACTGGGGCGGGCCCTCGACGTACGGCGAGACCCGCGGCCACCCGCGCCTGCGGATGCGGCACGCACCCTTCGCGGTGACGCCCGAGGCCAAGGACCACTGGCTCCAGCACTTCCGCGAGGGTCTCGACTCGGTGGACCTGACCCCGGAGCAGGACGCGCAGTTCTGGGACTACGTGACGCACGCGGCCCAGTTCATGGTCAACAGCCTCGAGTGAGTGCTGGCGGCCGGCCCGCGGAAGTTTCTCTGCGGCCGGTGTAACGCGGGACGCTCCCCGTGACAGGTATCGGGTGACAAGGCGGATCACCGCCGCTTCGATGATCGAGGAGTCACCTCATGCGCAGGACCACACTCGCCCGCTCCGTCGCCGCCACCGCGGCGATCGCCGCCGCCACCTCCGTGGGCGCCGCCTACGCGACCGGCGACCACGCCAGCACGCACGGGAACGCCACGTCCGGCCACTCGTCGACGGTCGTGAACAAGAACGGTCACGCCGTCGACGACCACGCCGCAGCGGGCCAGCAGCGCGCCGCCGACGCACGCGCCCGGCACCAGAGCACCGACGACGGCACCGCCGACCAGGGCCCCGGCGACACCACGACGGAGCCCGGCGACGACGACGGCACCCCCGACCAGGGCCCCGGCGACACCACCACGGAGCCCGGCGACGACGACGGCACCCCCGACCAGGGCCCCGGCGACACCCCGGGTGACGACGACGGCACCGACGACCAGGGTGAGCACGACAACTCCGGCCCCGGCGGTGAGCACGGCGACCACGCCGAGGACGGCCACCACGGCCACGGCGACGACGGTGGCGACGACCACGGCCACCACGGCCACGGCGACGACGACGGTGGCGACGACGACGGCTCCGGCTCCGGCTCCGGCCGCGATTGACCGAGAGGTCACAACAGCTCGCCTCGGCGGTGGCACGTCCCCCGCGCTACCGTCGAGGCGTCACCATCCATCCGGAGAGAGCGACCATGTCAGCACCAGAGCGCGGAGAGACGGGCCTCCGCCTGACCGCGCCGACCCTCGAGCCGGAGCCGAGCTTCCTCTTCCAGCTCTCGTCGCTCGCCTCGCAGTCCGGGGCGGCACCCGTGCCCGCCACCGCACCCCAGGGCTGGAAGGTGGCCCTGGCCGCGGCCAGCGTGGCCGCGATCGCGACCGGTGGAGCGTGGGCGGCGGGCGCCTTCTCGGGCTCGGACACGCCCACTCCCCCCACGACGCCCGTGACCCAGCCGTCGGACCCGATCACGGGGCCGACGGAGTCGCCCACCCGCGGGTCGGACCCACGGGACCCGGCCTCGGAGCCTCACTCCCCCGCCACCCGGACCGACGACACGGACTCCAGCCCCGCGAGCACCCCGGACTCACCGGCCGCGCCGCCTGCCTCCGGGGCGACCGGCACCGACGACTCCGACCAAGGCGACGACCACGGCGGCGGAAACCAGGGATCGGACGACCAGGGCAACGACGGCCAGGGCAACGACGACCACGGCGGCGGAAACCAGGGATCGGACGACCAGGGCAACGAAGGCCAGGGCAACGACGACCACGGCAGCGGCAACGAGGGCAGCGGCAACGAGGGCAGCGGCAACC
>JAOPXF010000173.1 GCA_025965295.1 Nocardioides sp. | reverse complement strand
GGAGCAGCGCGCCCGGTCCGTGGGCGCCCGCGCCAATGCCGCCCCAGCGGGCGACGACCGACGTGCGCCCGGGCAGCGACTCGTAGAGCTCGGAGGTGATTCCGACCTCGTCGAGCAGCCCGGCGACGTACTCGGCGGCCTTCCGCTCCCCCGGACCCTCCTCGTCGCCGTAGTTCGACGTGTCGATCCGGATCAGGTCGCGGCAGAGGTCGACGACCTCGCCCGCGGGGTCATGGGCCGGGTCCTTGGCTGGCGTCTCCGTGTGCTCCGACATGACCCCAGCATGTCACCTGCGGACCGCCTCCCGATGTGAGGATCGGGCCGTCCCTTTGCTACAGTTCCGAGGCACTCGTCCGGGTGGCGGAATTGGCAGACGCGCTAGCTTGAGGTGCTAGTGACCTTTAACGGTTGTGGGGGTTCAAGTCCCCCCTCGGACACTGGAAGGGCCCCGGCTCCACGGGGCCTTTTCTTCATTTCCGGGCCTCCGGGTGGGCTCAGAACGGGCAGCGGCCGCCCACGATGAACCTCTCCCGCATGGCGACCTCGACGGAGCCCTTCTCACCGTCCGCGGTCACGTACGACGCCCTGACGCCGCCGATCGACGCCTTGGGCTCCGTGAACCGGAGGTGGAAGACGACCAGCCCGGTCTGGTCCTCGATCGGGGTCCAAGCGTCCGTGGAGTCGCGCTGCGACCAGGAGACGAAACGTTGCTTGCCGATCAGGTCGCGCCGGTCCCACGAGGTCGCGCCGCTGTAGTCGATCCGGCCCCCGTAGTTCACCGGCGGCACGTTGATCGGGAAGCCGACCGACCTGACGCCCGCCGCGTCCACCAGGCTGAACCGGAACGACTCGAGGTCCTCGTTGGCCTTCCACTCACTCTCGAACCAGGCGAGCTCGACCTTGCCGGACTCCTTGAGGCAAGAGGTCGACCGCTGGCTGTTGGTCGTGAGCTCCAGCGGGGCATCGGCCTGCGGGGTGGGCTCCGCCGACGGCGCGGCGCTGGTCGGGCTCGCCGTGGGCCCAGCGTCGGCGTCGGGATCCGCCCCGGCGTCACACCCGCTCGCCAGGACCAGGCCGACGACGCTCAGCGCGGCCGCGATTGTGATCTTCACTCTGTCTCCATCCGGTGATGTTCGGTTGCTGATGGTTCCGCCGGGTCGCTCAGCCCAGGGGCACTTCGAACCGGCGCACCAGATCACCGGAGGCAGAGTCCCACGCCAGGACCCCTTCGGTGCCGGTGAGCGTGTACAGCGCCGACCCGTCGGGTGCCCACAGGACACCCCGCGGCGGCTCCTCGTGGCCGGTGAGCCGGCGTACGTCGCCACCGGCGACCGGCCAGAGCAGCACCGCGTCGTCGTCTGACTGTGTCACCGCGAGCGTCTCGCCGTCCGGCGAGAAGGCGAGCAGGAAGGCGTGCACCGGGTCCGGGAACGCCCGGTCCTCCCGCAGGCTCGCGGCGTCCCACAGGCGCACGCCGGTGTCCGAACCGGCGTCCCGCGTGGCGGTGGCGATCAGGCGCCCGTCCGGGCTGAACGAGACTGCTCCCTGGGGCTCGGCGCCGAGGGTGCCGACCCGGTCGCCCGAGGGGATGTCCCACACCTCCGTCGGGGCGTCCGGACCGGCCACCGCGAGCCGTTCGCCGTCCGGGCTGAAGGAGAGCTGGTCCGGGGCGTCGCTCGCGGTCCGCAGGACGCCTCGCGTGGCGCCGTCCGCCACCGACCACAGGCGGACGGTGCCGTCGTGGCCCGCGCTGGCCAGCAGGTCGCCGCCGGGACCGAACGCCACCGTCGTGATGCCTTGCTCGGGGTCCTCGTTGGCCTCCCCCGCCGGATGGCCGTCCAGGGTGCGCACCACCCGACCGTCGTCGGGCGAGAGCAGCACGATCGTGTCCCGGTCACCGTCGCGCTCGTCCGTGGCGATGAGGTCCCCGTCGGGGCTCCAGGCCACCACCGTGCCGCCGTCGTACGTCGATCGCAGGGACCCGTCGCCCGTGTCCCACACGCAGAGGTCGTCGAGGCAGCCCGCCACCAGGGCGCCGCCGTCGGGGCTGAGGGCTGCCTCGTCCGCCCGCACCACCTGGCCCGGGACCCGGTCGACGTCGCCTCCGGACCCGGTGCCCGGGGAGTCGGAGCCCGGCTCCCCCGACGGGCCGTCACCGCACCCGGCGCTCGTCAACACGGTCGCCAGCACGAGACCGGCGAGTCGCACGGCCGCTCGTCGCGTCATGTGTGGTCCCCGCGCAGCAGCGCGATGTCGAACCACGCGTCGGTGCCGTCGTCGCAGCGGTGCTGGTCGAGCTCGCGGCCGTTGCGGGTGACCAGGAGCTGTTCCCGCGAGGTGCGGTCCTGGGCGCGGAGGACGTCGTACTCGTCGCTGATGCGCAGCACGCTCCACGGGCGGTCCGCACTGCCGTCGCCGGTGCCGAGGATGGAGGCCAGCGCCAGTCGGGACGTCCGGCGCTCCCGGTGTGCGCGCACGTCGTCGCCCATTGCTTCGTAGGCGGCGCCGAGGACGGCGTGCGCCGAGGGGCTGAAGAAGGCACCGGGCATGAGGTCACGAACCAGGGCGACGACCTCGGCGTGGGCACCGCGATCCAGCAGCGGGGCGGCGGCGGCCAGCACGTCGAGGTCGACCCGGTAGGTGCCCGAGCGTCTAACCGCGCTCCGGAGCTGGCGCAGCGTCTCCGCGTCGCGCGCCTCGGCGTACGCCCGGGCAAGATCCGCCACGGACGCCGGTTGAGTGGGCTGCACGGTCATCGCGCCTCCTCCCGCTCGTGGTCGAGGTCCTCGGGCGTCAGGTCGTCGAGGTACTGCTCCCCGCTGTCGCGGGCGTCCGCCTCCACGGGCTGGTCATGGTAGGCGTCGAAGTCGTCCTCGGGACTGTGATAGTCGTCGAAGTTCTCCTTCCAGTCCTCCACGTCCTGCGCGCTGACGCCGGGAGGCGGGTGGAAGGGGTCGTCCTTGATGCCGGCGTCGATGAGCGCCTGGTCGATCAGGCCGGGGTTGGCGTCGCGGATCATCTCGTGCTGCGCGGCGTGGCGGACCTCGTGCGCCATCGTGTTGATCAGGTCGGGGTCCGACAGCTCGTTCGAGTCGAGGTGCAGTCCCTTGTCGTCCTCCGACCAGAAGCCGTGGTAGTCGAGGGATGGGTCGTCGTCCCCGTCCTTGCCGTCGCGGTCCTCGAGGTCCTCGATGATGACGTCGAAGTCGTCCACGCCGTACTTGTCCGCGAGCTCCCGAGCCATGTGCTCGAGGACCGCCCGCCGCTCGGCGTCCGACATCGTCGACCAGTCGCGCTCGACCTCAGGGTCGACCACGCCGTGCGGCCCGGCATCGTTGAAGGCGTCGTCGGGTCGGGCCTGGACCAGGGCGCTGTCGACCTCGTAGGCCTTGTCCAGCACGCTCTGGATCCTCGCCACCAAGGCGTCGCGCTCGACGATGCGGCCCTGGGTGTAGGCGTCC
>JAOPXF010000158.1 GCA_025965295.1 Nocardioides sp. | reverse complement strand
TCACCGGGGTTATCTCCCGGGCCCAGAAACCGTCGGCGATCGCCGTCTCCGCCAGGTTCTGGCTGCGCACGGCGACCTCGTCGAGCTCCTGGCGCGTCAGGCCGCGCATCCGGGCGACGTTCTCAGCGGTCTGGCCCATCGCGATGTAGGCGTCGGGCAGCAGGCCGTCCTCGCGCGGGTCGTGCCAGTCCTGACCGCCCTCGGCGTACTTCTCGGTGCGCGCCTCGGCGTCGGCGAAGAGAGGGTTCTTGGTGTTGGGCCAGTGGTCCGAGGTGCCGTGCTGGAAGCTGGACACCATCTCCACGCCGGCGGAGACGAAGACGTCGCCCTCGCCGGCCTTGATCGCGTGGAAGGCCATCCGGGTGGTCTGCACGGACGACGCGCAGTAGCGGGTGATCGTGGCGCCGGGGACCTGGTCCATGCCGTTGAGCACGTTGACGATGCGCCCCATGTTGTTGCCGGACATGCCACCCGGCAGACCGCAGCCCAGGTAGAGATCGTCCACGGTGTTCGGGTCCAGCTCCGGCAGCTTGTCGAGCGCCGTCTTCACGATGAGTGCGGCCAGGTCGTCGGGTCGGAGGTCCTTCAACGACCCCTTGTTCGCGCGGCCGATGGGGGATCGTGCGACGGAAACGATGACTGCCTCGGGCATGGGAACTCCGATCTCGGGGTGGCTGCTGCGCTGGTCACACTAGACGGTTGCCACGGCCCGCGGGCGAGGCGTTCGTCACGCCAGGTCCGGCGTGGGCGCGGGCAGCGCGGGACCGACCAGCGACGCCATCAACAGCCGCAGCGAGCGGGCGAGGAAGGCCTTCCGAGCCCGGTCGGGCTTCTGCAGGGCCGCGAACAGGATCCCGTCGAAGGACGCCACCAGCGCCTCGGCCCGGTCGTTGCTGCTGTCCTTGCCGCGCGCCGCCATGATCCCGTCGACGACCTCGACCAGCCGGCTCCGGTAGGCGGCGAGCAGCCCGGCCAGCTCCGGGTCCCGCGACGCCTCCATCGACAGCTCGAGCTTGGCGATCAGCAGCTCGCGCTCGCCGAGCCAGCGCAGGAACAGGCGCATGGTCAGGTCGACGGCCCGGTCCTCGGACTCCTCGCAGCCCTGCAGGTCGACGGCGAGGCCGGCCACGTCGGCGGCGAGCGTTCCCGCGACGTACTCGGTGAGGGCGGCCTGGAGCGCGCGGCGGGTGCGGAGGTACGCCGAGCAGCTGCCCTCGGGGAGCCCCGCGCGCCGGTCGACGGCGCGGTGCGTCAACCCGCGCAGCCCCTCGTCGGCCACGACGTGCAGCGCGGCGTCGAGGAGCTGTTGCCGGCGCGGGCTGAGGGCCGGCGCCGGGGCGGGGCTGGACATGCGGACCATCCGTTCGGGTTGTGATCGGCGACACTACCCCGCCACTTGCGGGTGCCAGGGGAGCGGCGTACCTTCTACATATGTAAAGATTCTACACCTGTAGAAAGGAATCCGTGATGGTCGACTTCGACCCCACCACGCTGGGCTACTTCATCTACGCCGTCTTCGCCGTCGCCGCGATCGGCGCCGTCGTCGGGCTCGGCGCCGTCGCCGAGTTCGTCGTGAGCAACCGCCGCACCCGCGTCGCCCGGCACCAGTCGGTCCGCGCCTACTACCGGGGCCTCGCTCTCAGCCACTGACACCCGTCCGCCGGCCCCGGCCGGTCTGGCAGCATCGAGCCCGTGCGACACGTATACGAGTGCCCGATGCGCTGGGCAGACATGGACCTCCTGGGCCACGTCAACAACGTCGTGTACGTCGACTACCTCCAGGAGGCCCGGGTCGACATGCTGCGCACCCACGGTCCCGCGGCCCACACCGTGGAGCTGGCCGAGGGGGTCGTCGTCGTCCGCCACGAGGTCCACTACCGGGCGCCCCTTACCTTCCGCTTCCGCCCGGTGACGATCGAGTGCTGGGTGACCGAGATCCGGGCCGCGTCGTTCACGATGGCCTACGAGGTCTTCCACGAGGACGCCGAGGCCGAGGGCGGGCGGCGCGTCTACCTCCAGGCGACGACCGTGCTCACGCCGTACGTCTTCGCGACCGAGCGGCCCCGCCGCATCTCCGAGGCCGAGCGCGAGACGCTCACGGTCTTCCTCGAGCCCGAGCCGCGCGCACCCCGCACCCCGAGGAGCCCGGCCCGTCGCGAGAGCGTCGGCCACTACCCGGTCCACGTGCGCTTCTCCGACGTCGACGTCTACGGCCACGTCAACAACGTGAAGTACTTCGAGTACTTCCAGGAGGCCCGCATCCCGCTGATGGAGCGGCTCGGTCGCGACCTGGGTCGAGCCGACGGCATGCACGTCGTGGTGGCCCAGACCGACGTCGACTACAAGGCGCCGATCCTCTTCCGGCTCGAGCCCTACGACGTGAACTCGCGCATCACCCACGTCGGCACCAAGTCGTTCACGATCGACTCGGAGATCCGCGACGGCGACGTCGTGCTGTCCCGAGCCCGGGTCGTCCTGGTCTTCTTCGACTCCGCCACTCAGCGCTCGGTGGAACCGCCGGCGGCCTTCCGCGAGGCGATGCTCGCTGCCGCAGAGTCCTGAGAGGTCACTGGAG
>JAOPXF010000135.1 GCA_025965295.1 Nocardioides sp. | reverse complement strand
CCGCCGCCGGGGCGGTGGAAGCGCCACTCGGGCAGGTGCTGGGTGACCGCCGCCAGCAGGGCGTCGCGCTGCTCGCGCAGCCGGTCGCGGTGGCGCTCGACGACGTCGTCGTCGGCGAGCAGCCGCGCGAGCACCAGCTGCTCCATGACCGGGGCGCCGAGGTCCATCGTCACCCGGGCCCGGGTGAGCCGGTCCATGGCGCCGTGCGGCGCCCGGATCCAGCCGAGCCGCAGCCCGCCCCAGAAGCTCTTGCTCGCGCTGCCGATCGTGACGGTGTCGGAGGCGTACGCCGCGAACGGACGCGGCATCGTCTGCCCCTCCAGGGCCAGGGCCTGGTGCGCCTCGTCGACGACGGCGACCGTGCCCGCCCGGCGCAGGTGCGCGGCGTACTCCTCTCGCTGGGCGTCGGTCATCACGTGCCCGGTGGGGTTCTGGAAGTCGGGGATCAGGTAGGCCAGCCGGGGGCGGGTCTGCCGCACCGTGGCGCCGATGGCGTCGAGGTCCCAGCCGTCCGGGTCGACGGGGGAGGCGAGCAGCCGGGCGCCGCTGTTGCGGATCGCCTCGGTCGCGTTGGGGTAGACCGGCGACTCGACGAGCACTCGGTCGCCGCGCCCGCTCAACGCCTGCGCCACGATCGACGCCGCGCTCAGCGCCCCCGGCGTGACCATCACCTGCGCCGGGTCGGTGGGCAGCCCGCGCTCGTCGTACGTCGCCGCGATCGCCTCCTGGAGCCGGGGCAGCCCGGCCGGGAAGTAGCCGTGCCCGCCGAAGTACGCCGGCAGGTCGGCCGCCGCCTCGGCGTACGCCGCCGCCAGCCCGCTCGGTGCGGACGCGGCAGCGCAGTTGAGGTCGATGGCCTGGTGGTCGCCGGGCCGGGGGAGCAGCGCCCGGTCGTGGGCGCGGGCCCGGCCGCCGGGCACCCTGGTGAACGTCCCGGCGCCCTGCCGCGCCTCGGCGTAGCCCGCGTCGCGCAGCGCGGCGTACGCCCGGGTGACCGTGGTCCGCGAGACCCCCAGGGCCTCGGTGAGCTCGCGTTCGCTGGGCAGTCGGGTGCCGAGCCCGACGCGGCCGTCGCCGATCAGCAGCCGCAGCGCGTCGGCGAGACCGGCGTACGCCGGGCTGCGGTCGAAGTCGCCGGCGAGCGCGGCGATCCTGGTGGCGGACACGGACCCGGTGCTCGGTGCGGACATGCAGGCCACTGTTCCACGATTGGCCATTTGTTTGAAGGCCAATCTTGCCGCAGGCTGGCCCCATGACCTCGATGACGGCCGTGGCCGCCGCCCGCCCCGGCCTCACCGACCTCGGCCCCGTCGCCCAGCTGCGGGCCGGGCGCCTGACGCGCCGGCTGACCCAGCTCTACGTGGGGCTGGTGCTGTACGGCGTCTCCCTGGGGATGATGTTTCGAGGCGACCTGGGCCTGGCGCCCTGGGACGTGCTGCACTCCGGCCTCATCCGGCACCTGCCGATCACCATCGGTCAGGCCGTCGTCGTGATGAGCTTCGTCGTGCTGGTGCTCTGGATCCCGCTGCGGGAGCTGCCCGGGCTGGGCACGATCTCCAACGCGCTGGTGGTGGGCTTCTCGGCCGACGCGACCCTGGCGCTCCTGGACCGCCCGGACCCGCTGCTGGCCCGCGCGGTGCTCATGGTGGGTGGCGTCGTCCTGTGCGGGATCGCCAGCGCGCTCTACATCGGCGCGCAGCTCGGCCGCGGTCCGCGCGATGGGCTGATGACCGGCCTGCAGCGGCGTACCGGTCTCTCGTTGCGGCTGGTCCGCACCGGCCTCGAGGTGACCGTCGTCCTGGTCGGCCTGCTGCTCGGTGGGGTGGCCGGCCTCGGCACGGTGATCTACGCGCTGGCCATCGGGCCGCTCACCCAGCTGATGCTGCCCTGGTGCACGGTCGACGTGGACCGCACGCGCCCGCCGGCGAACTGACCGGCAACTTCGGCGGCGTTCCCGGCGTCCCACGCACATGAGGCAACTCCTGCTGACCGTCCTGGTGGCCTGTCTCCTCGCGTCCTGTGACGGTTCGGCGGACGACCGGCCGAGCCCGCCTCTCACAGCGGATCCAGCCCCCCAGCCGCCGTCGCTCGTGCTGGGTCCGCGGGGCGTCGGCGCCCTGCGGCTGGGCATGACCGCCCGGGAGGTCGCCGGGACCGGAACCGCTCGTTCCGCGCAGGGGTCCTCCGAGGACGGCTGGTCGCGCGGCTGCCACCTGCTCTTCTACCGGCCGAACCAGCTGGGCCGGACCGCGGGCAACACTCTGAACGGCACCGTCTCCGCCCGCCAGGGCCTGGAGCAGCTCTACGCGACCCACCGGATGGTCACACCGGAGGGCATCGGGATCGGGTCCACGCTCCAGGACGTGCGGGCGGCGTACGACCGACCCGGTGTGGACTACGGCGACCGCGTCACCGTGCGTGCCTCCCGCCTCAGCGTCTACCGGATCCAGCTCGATCGCGAGGTCACCTCGATCGTCCTCGAGCTGCGTCGGGTCGAGTGTGGCAGGTGAGGCGGGAGCGGAGAGAGCTCAGCGCTTGGTGGCGATCAGCGCGGACGCGTCGGAGGCGACCATCACCTCGACGGTCGTGAAGCGCTCGTCGGTGAGCCACTGCTCGCGCAGCGTGTCGACGCGGCCATAGGTGATCGGCGGCCACACCTCGCACGGCGTGAAGTCGTCGAGCACGACGATGCCGCCCTCCTCGACGAGGTCCGCGATCGAGTCGACGCCGACGTCCCCGGGCTCGCCGGAGTCGAGGAACAGCAGGGAGTAGGGGCCCTTGTCGTGGAGCGTCGACCAGTCGGCGGCCAGCACCTCGACCTGCGGGTCGTCGACGAAGATCTCGGCCGCGGCGGTGGCGAGCTTGGCGTCCAGCTCGGCGCTGATGATGCGCACGTCCCCACATACGCCGCTGCGCAGCCAGGCCGTGCCGACCCCGCAACCGGTGCCGAACTCGGCCATCGTCCCGTTCCGCGTGGCGGCCAGCGTGGCCAGCAGCCGGCCGGTCTCGTTGCGGCAGAAGGAGACGTACCCGGCCTTGCGGGAGACCGCGAACGCACGGGACACGACGTCGGGGAGGTCGGGAGGGGCGCTCATCCAAGGAGTCTCTCACCTTGGGATTGCCGTCTCGCATCTTGAGCAGTTCGGGGGAGGTGGTGTCGCGCGGTGAGGAGGTCGGCGTACTCTCGTCGCACCATGCGGAGCGTGTTCGTACTTATCGTTCGCCGCGGCGAGGCTTCTTGAGTGAGGCCACCTCGCCGCGGAGTTCGGCGTTGGACGGCCTCACCACCTTCTGT
>JAOPXF010000133.1 GCA_025965295.1 Nocardioides sp. | reverse complement strand
TGCTCGGACTCGGGCTGACCTTTGCGGGCGGCTTCCTCTACTTCGGGGCCTGGCTCGCGCGGATCGCCGCGGACGGCCGGGAGTCGTCCAAGCGGCTGGCCGACACCCTGCTGGTGCTGGCCGACGTGACGTCGCGGGCCGCGGCCCGCAGCGACAACGGCATCGACGTGGCGGCCATGCCCGTCACGGCCGGTGACGGCACGACCATGCACCGCCGCGACTGCTCGCTGATCGCGCACCGGGAGGACCTGCACCCGGTCGGTGAGAGCAACGGCCACCTGACCGCCTGCCGGGTCTGCCGCCCCTGACCGGAGCCGGTGCCCTCCATCCGGGACGGAGCCCGCGACGCGGCGTCACGCACGACGCAGCCCGGGCCACGGGCGTCCCGGACGGCTGGAGTGGAGGGCGCCGGCTCCGCCTACTCCTGGCCTACTCCTGGCCTACTCCTGCCTTGCCGTGACTCGGATCGTCGACACCACCAGCTTGCTCCTCGCGCGCGGATCGGCGTGGGATGCCACCGGCCACGCGACGTGGCGCCCCGATGAGCGGACGAGGCCCACCAGCCTGGTGCCCGGGGGACGCCGAAGCAGGAAAGCCCGTGTCGGGTCATCGAGCGCTATCACCCTGGCCGCGTAGGACCCGTTGTGGGGCACCATGTCCGACACGAACCCCCGGCCCAGGCTCGGCAAGGGGTCGCTGTGCCGAGTGACCAGGGTCGGCTCCCCGTCCGCGGGCCATGGGCGCGTGTAGACGCTGTTCCCGGAGATCCAGGCCAGCCGGCCGTCGGAGACCATGGGGTCCACCGAGCGGTCGTCGTCGGTGACGGGCTCCACGTGGTGCCGGTGCAGGACGTAGAGGTCGTTGGTCGACTCACCTGGACCGTTTCCCCGGCTCTCGGTGATGGTCGTGATCAGGTGGTGACCGTCGTACGCGAGCTGCCCGCCGGCGACGTCCGTCGCCACCACCCGCTTCCGGCCGCTCGGCAGGGCGAAGGCGAAGAAGTCCGTCGTCGCATCCTCGAGCCCCCGGTAGACACTGCTGAACACCGTCCGGCCGGAGACCAGGACGCCGGGGGCCAGGGGCTTCTCCTCGGCGCCGGACTCGAGGAGGGTCGTCGTCCGACCGGTGCTGACGTCGTAGGCCTTGATTCGCCAGGCCACGGGGGCGGCGGGATCCTCCGGGAGATGGTCCTGCTCGACCCAGGCGACCCATCCCCGGCCGGCCGAGAGGTTGTCCACGAACCACCCGTGCCGGGGGTGAGCCACTCGGTGCGAGCGCCCGGTCGCGTAGTCGCCCCACCGGACCTCGGTCCACGTCGGGCGGTTGGGGGGAGACAGGACGTACGCCACGCCGTTCGCGGCCGGAGCCGGGTGGTCCACCCGTCGGCCGCGCGGCACCGCGAAGACCACCCGGTGCACCTCTCGCATCCGCACGACCACGGACGACGTCGTGTTCGTCGGGGACGGGACGGCCTCGTGCGACGACGTGGCCGCAGCGGGGTCGGGGGAGCCCCCGCTGCACGCCGTGCCCACGCAGAGCGCCACCGCGGCCGCGATCGAGGCGAGACCCCCACGGCTTGACATGCAGATGAGACTCCCCTCCCGGGAGAGAAGTTGCGGGTGCCCCGTGGCGTTCCCGCGCGCCGGGTCTCCCGCGGGCCGTTCTACTCCTCGGTGGCGACGGCCTCGTCGGGCTTGGTCGCGAGCACGTTCTCGATGTAGTCGCGCGCCGCGTCGAAGAGGTCGACCGCGGTGCCCGCGCGCTCGGAGAGGTACCACCGGTGCACGAGGATCTCGTGGAAGATCTCGGCCGGCTCCAGCTTGCCGCGAGCCTCCGGCGGGATCATCTTCATCAACGGCTCCCAGATCGTCGTCAGCCACCGGTTGGCGACCAGGGTCCGGTCCTCGCGGCCGAGGTCGACGTGGGCGGTGAACGACGCGATGTCGTTGAGCAGCCGGCGGGCCTGCGCGTCCTCGACGTTCAGCCCGGTCAGCGCCTGCAGCTCGCGCCGGTGGTGGCCGAGCTCGACGACCTTCGGCTGGATGCGCACCTTGTCGCCGTCGAAGTCGGTGACGATGTCGAGCTCGTCGACGTCGAAGCCGAGGTCGTTGAGCCGCTCGATGCGCTGCTCGATGCGCCACATCTCGCCTGCGGAGAACTCCTCCTCGGCCGTCAGCTCGGTCAACAGTGCGGTGTAGCGCTCCTGCAGCAGGTCGACGATCTCGTGCGCCTGCACCTCGTGGTCGAGCGAGTCGCTGGCCTGCAGGTCGAGCAGCTCGGCGAAGACGTTCTCGGCCGCGATCGTGAGGTCGTACTCCCGCATGCTCGCGGACAGGCTCGGCTTCAGCTCGCCGGTCTCTGCGTCCACGAGGTACGCCGCGAAGCCGCCGGCATTGCGCCGGAAGAGCACGTTGGACAGCGATACGTCCCCCCAGAAGAAGTCGGCCAGGTGGAGGCGGACGAGCAGCACGACCATCGCGTCGACCAACGAGGGGAGGTTCTCTGCCGACAGGCCGTGGGCGAAGAGGCTGCGGTAGGGCAGCGAGAAGCGCAGGTGCTCGGTGAGCAGGGCGCTCGGGAGCTCCTGTCCGTGGTCGTCGAGGCGTCCGGCGACGACGCCCTGCGGCACCACGGCCGGGAGTCCCAGCCGGTGCAGGTCGCGCAGCAGGCGGTACTCGCGGAAGGCGATCTCCTCGACGGTCTCCTTGACGGCGTACATGCGGTCGTGGAGCCGCACGATCCGCACCACGTGCCGCGAGAGGCCCCGAGGGAGCGGCACGACGTAGTCGTCATCCCACTCCTCGAGCGGGGTCGACCAGGGCAGCGTGACGATCGCCGGATCCGGACGGCTCGCCACGATGCGCAGTGCCATGCCCGGCAGCGTATCGGCCCTCAGCGCCGCCCGGTCGGCTCTAGGAACACCGCGCCGGGCCCGCGTGGGGCGACCTCGTCGTCGGGGTTGCTCAGCGCGCAGGTGCGCAGGCTCAGGCAGCCGCAGCCGATGCAGGAGTCGAGCTTGTCGCGGAGCCGCTCGAGCCGCTCGATCTGTTCGTCGAGGCGCGGCCGCCAGGTCCGGCTGAGCCGGGACCAGTCCGCCTTGGTGGGCGTCCTGTTCTCGGGGAGGGACGCGAGCGCGTGGCCGATCTCGTCGAGGCTGAGGCCCACGCGCTGTGCGGTCCGGATGAAGGCGATTCGGCGCAGCGTGGACTGCTCGTAGCGGCGCTGGTTGCCGGTGGTGCGCACCGCGTGGACGAGCCCGCGCGACTCGTAGAACCGGACCGCGGACGTGGCCACCCCGGCCCGCTCGGCGAGCTGTCCGATCGTGAGCTGGGTCATGCCTGCAGCCTCGCGTGACCTCAACCAAACTTCAAGTTCGAGTCGGGCTGGCCGGGTCGGGTGAGACTAGAACGCGTTCTAGTCTCGCTGGTACCGTCCCGGCATGCACCTCACCGACGGCATCGGCCGGGTCGGCGACCTCCGTCGACACCTCACCCTCGCGATCGGAGAACCGTCATGAGCGCCACCACCACGACCGGCCCCACCACGGAGCCCAGGGTCGTCGTCATCACCGGAGCGGCCTCCGGGGTCGGCCATGCCACGGCGGAGATGTTCCGCGACGCGGGCGACATCGTGTTCGGTCTCGACCTGCACCCGACGGTCCCGGACGGAGTGACCTTCGTGGAGTGCAACGTGGGTGACCGCGCATCGGTCGACGCAGCCGTCGAGACGTGTGCCCAGCACGGCCGGATCGACGTGCTCGCGAACGTCGCGGGCATCGTGCAGTTCGGCCGCTTCGAGCAGATCACCGACGCGGAGTGGGACCGGGTGCACGCGGTCGACCTCAAGGGGCCGTTCATGATGATCCAGGCCGCGCTGCCGCACCTGGTGGCCTGCCAGGGCAACGTCGTGAACGTCGCCTCCGTCGCCGGACGGGTGCCGCAGCCGTATGCGACGGCGTACGCCGCGGCCAAGGGCGGGCTGGTCACGCTCACGCAGGCGCTGGCCATGGAGCTCACGCCCACCGGGGTCCGGGTCAACGCGATCTGCCCCGGCACGGTCGACACCCCCATGGTCGCCCACGTCGCGAGCATCTTCCCCGACGACCTCGACCCCCGGCTGGCCGAGCGGCTGCTGATGCTGCTGCCCGGCCGTGCCATCGCCCCCGCCGAGATCGCGGCGGCCATCCGGTACCTGTCGTCGTCCGATGCCCGGATGGTGACCGGAACGATCCTCGCGGTCGACGGCTGCATGAGCTGACTGTGACGCTGATGGCTTGACCTCAACTTCGCTTGAAGTTACACGATGGGCGCATGAGCGAGACCGAACGCCTGATGAGGCTGCTGACCGGGGACGAGAAGCACTCCGCCGCCGCCACGTCGACCCTGGACGTGATCCGGGTGCTCTACGAGCGGGTGCTGGACGTGTCCCCCACGAAGGTCGGGGACCCGGCCCGGGACCGCTTCTACCTGTCGAAGGGCCACGGACCGATGGCCTACTACGCCGTGCTGGCCGACCGCGGCTTCTTCCCCGAGGAGTGGCTGCCGGACTGGGCGTCGTGGGACTCCCCGCTCGGCCACCACCCGGACCGCAACCTGGTCCCCGGTGTCGAGATCTCGTCCGGGTCGCTCGGCCACGGCCTGCCGCTGGCCGTGGGCACGGCCCTCGGCCTGCGCGCCCAGGGCCTCGACTCGCGCGTGGTCGTCCTGGTGGGCGACGCCGAGCTGGACGAGGGCAGCAACCACGAGGCGCTCGAGCTGGCCGCCGCGCTCGCGCTGGACGCCCTGACCGTGGTCGTGATCGACAACCGGTCATCGTCGTACGCCGTGCCCGGCCGGATCGAGCAGCGGTTCGCCGTCGAGGGGTGGCACACCGCGACCGTCGACGGGCGGGACCACGACCTGCTCGAGAAGGCGCTCGCCCACCGCGAGGTCGGCTGGCCGAACGCCGTCGTCGCCGAGGTCGAGGAGCAGTGATGGACAGCCGCGAGCAGTTCGCCCGCACCGCCGCCGGCCTCGTCGACGCCGACGACTCGGTGGCGCTGGTGTACGCCGAGATCTCGGGCCGGTTCTTCGGCGACGTCGAGCGCCGGCACCCCGACCGCGTGGTCAACGTCGGGATCCGCGAGCAGCTCCTCGTCAACGTCGGCGCGGGGATGGCCCTGACCGGGATGCGTCCGATCGTCCACACGTTCGGCTCGTTCCTCGTCGAGCGCGCCTTCGAGCAGGTGAAGCTGGGCTTCGGGCACCAGGACGTCGGGGGCGTGCTGGTCGGCGCGGGTGGCTCGTTCGACGTCACGTCGGGCGGCCGCACCCACCAGGCGACGGGCGACGTCGCGCTCCTCGACACCCTGCCCGGGATCTCGATCCACGCCCCCGGCACGTCGATCGAGGTGGACGCCGCCCTGCGGTCGACGGTCGCGGGTGGCGGGCTGCACTACGTCCGGGTCGTGTCCCAGACCAACGCGGTCTCGTTCCCGCACACGCCCGGCCGCTTCCACGTCGTACGACGCGGGGCCGGCGCCACCGTCGTCGCGCTGGGGCCGGTGCTCGACGCCGTGCTGATCGCGACCGAGGGGCTCGACGTCACCGTGCTCTACGCCAACACGGTCCGGCCGTTCGACGCTCGCGGGCTGCGGGCCGCCCTGGGGTCGCCGGACGTGGTCCTGGTGGAGCCCTGGCTGGCCGGAACGTCCGCGCACGCGGTGGCCGACGCGCTCCGCGACGTGCCCCACCGGCTCCTGGCGCTCGGTGTCGGCCGCACGGAGCTGCGCCGCTACGGCACGCCCGCCGACCATGTCGCGGCCCACGGCCTCGACGCGGCGGGCATCCGGACCTCGCTGGCGGGCTTCCTGGTGAATGCCGCCTGACTGGTCGTGTGCCCGAGGACGCGCCGG